>CAYSMV010000257.1:0-2938 GCA_964432245.1 uncultured Desulfobacterales bacterium | reverse complement strand
ACCGCAGGCGGACATCAGTTTCTCGATGGTTTTCGCGCCGCATGAAGCGCAGGCAACGGGCTCGTCACCGCCGAAGACGATGGCTTCGAAACGTTTTCCGCAGGATCGGCATTGATATTCAAAAATCGGCATGGCGTAACTCCTTAATTATTATAAGGACCTGTTCACGATTTCCGGCGCCGCCGGATCAGGATTTCAACTGATTTATAAGGTTTGAAAAAACTTCTTTTATCCGGATGATCTCATCATCCGCCACGGTTCTTAAATCCATCAGGAACATCTCTTTTTCGATTCTTCCGATAACCGGGGGCCGGGCGTGACGCAAGGCGCTTTCCAGCTTATCGACGGAAAGCCCCGCGACCTTGACGGTCACGCATTTGGTGGGGATATCAAGCAAAGGAAAAGAGCCGCCGCCGGCCCGGGAAACCCCGTCCACGATGTCCATCTCCAGGGAAGCAGCAGCGATGGACTTGAGCAGCCTTACCAGCTTTTTCGCTTTCTTGAGAACCTGTGCCGCCGGTGTCGTGATCATTTTCAGCGTGGGAATAGTTTCCATCGCTTTGTCCCGGTCCCGGTATTCCCTCAGCGTCATTTCCAGGGCCGCCAGCGTCAGCTTGTCAATGCGAAGCGCCCGGGTCAAAGGATTTTTTTTGATGTTCGCCAGGATATCCCGCTTGCCCAGGATGATACCGGCCTGGGGCCCGCCGAGCAGCTTGTCGCCGCTGAAGGTGACCACGTCGGCTCCGGCTTCCACCGCCCTTGAAACCGTAGGCTCATAAGCCAGCCCGTACTCCCTGAAATCCACCAGCGTCCCGCTGCCAAGGTCGTTCATGACCGGCAGGCCGTGCTTTTTACCAAGGGCCACCAGCTCTTCGAGGGAGACTTCCGACGTAAAACCGATCATGCAGTAATTGCTGGTATGAACCTTGAGCAGCAGCGCGGTTTGAGCGGTGATGGCGTTTTCATAATCGTTGATGCTGGTGCGATTGGTGGTGCCCACTTCCGTCAGAATCGCCCCGCTTTTCTTCATCACGTCGGGGATGCGGAAAGATCCTCCGATCTCGACCAGCTCCCCCCTGGAAACGATTACTTCTCTGCCTTTTGCCAGGCTTTCCAGCGACAGAAGCACCGCCCCGGCATTGTTGTTGACCGCCATGGCCGCCTCGGCGCCGGACAGCTCGCACAGCAGATCTTCGACGCAGGCATAGCGGATCCCCCTTTTCCCCAGGTCCAGATCAAATTCCAGGTTTGAGTAACCGGTGGCCACGCGGACCAGATGTTCGGCCGCTCTTTTTGACAGCAGAGAGCGGCCCAGGTTGGTATGAATCACCACGCCGGTGGCGTTAATCACCCGGTCAAGATTCGGCGTCATTGCCCGCCGGGCTTTTTCAGCGGCTTTTTCTGCCGTTTTTTTCGCGGTCAGGGATTCGCCCGAAACACCGCCGCTTTCTGAAAGAACCGCCTCTCTTTCCCCGGCCACAGCGGCGCGCACGGCAGCGGTCAAAACGGTCAGGGGGATGTCCGTCAGCGACGCATCCTTTTTCAGTAAATCCAGAACCGTGTCGACCCCGGGAACCAGCCTGAGTAATTTCAGCTGCTTATCCGACAAGAAAGATTCCGTGCCGCCTTTTTGATGTGATGTCATAACAACCAGGCCTGTTGATACTTCCTGCCTAATTTAAAGCAGAAATTTTAAAGAGAAGTTCCGCTTTCCGTTTTTAACTTTTAAAAAGGCAAATTCGTAAAAAGCCTTTACATCGTCATTCCGGGCTTGACCCGGAATCTAAAACCAGTTGAATTTACTGGACGCCGTCTTTCGCCGGCATGACGAAAAGACGAAAAAAGGATATTTTCGACTTTTCACGAAGCCATTAAAAAAGATATAACAATTGTTCAGGTAAAATCCAGCAGTTTTTAATTTAACGATTTGCGCAAAAAACAATTGCTTTGACGCCAACAGGATGGTAGGTTATTTTTTCTTGAATTTTTATGGATACCGGGTTGGGCTGAAATGTCTAACCATTCTAAATTGTTAGACAGAAACCCCGGTTTGACTGATGTGCCGCTGACGGCACAATAAAATAAAGCAATAAGGAGGAATTATGGCTTACGATGCGACAAAGATGGCTGACTGGCAGATTTCCGAGGAAGCCGAAAAAAACATGCCCACGCCCGAACAGTGGCGGGAAAAACTGGGTCTTAAAAAAGACGAGATGCTGCCCATGGGCAGGCTCGCCAAGCTCGATTTTCTGAAAATTATTGACCGCTTGAAAGACCGGCCCGATGGAAAATATATCGAGGTTACCGCTATTACGCCTACGCCGCTGGGCGAGGGCAAAAGCACCACTTCCTGCGGTCTGATGGAAGGTCTCGGTAAACGCGGCATCAACGTTGGCGGCGCTCTGCGTCAGCCTTCCGGCGGTCCCACCATGAACGTCAAGGGAACCGCGGCCGGCGGCGGCAATTCTCTGCTGATCCCCATGACCGAATTTTCCTTAGGACTAACCGGCGACATCAACGACATCATGAACGCCCATAACCTGGCCATGGTGGCGCTGACCGCCCGTATGCAGCACGAACGGAACTACAACGACGAGCAACTGGACCGGCTGACCAAGATGCGCCGCCTGAACATCGACCCCACCCGCGTTGAGATGGGCTGGATCATCGATTTCTGCGCCCAGGCCCTGCGCAACATCGTCATCGGTCTCGGCGGCCGGCAGGACGGCTTTACCATGCAAAGCAAGTTCGGCATTGCCGTGGGTTCCGAGCTGATGGCCATTCTGGCCGTGGCCACGGACCTGGCCGACCTCAAAGAACGCATCAACAACATTACCCTGGCCTTTGACAAGAGCGGCAAGCCGGTCACCTGCCGCGACCTGGAAGTGGGTAATGCCATGGCGGCCTTCATGCGCAACACCATCAATCCGACCCTGCT
>CAYSMV010000256.1:0-2416 GCA_964432245.1 uncultured Desulfobacterales bacterium | reverse complement strand
CGGCGCCGGCGGAGGCGGCCACCTCCAGGCCGATCTCTTCCAGGATGCGGCTGGCTTCCAGATTGAAGAACGAAACGCTGGAGGTGTTGGGCAGTCGCTGTTCCGGATGGCCGTTGAACCGGATATCCTCCAGTTCGGAACGCAAGGCTTCCTCAAGCCGGTCGCGCGCGGCCTTCATGTGAGCCGCGTTTTTTTCAAGGCCGGCGGCGGCAAGTTCGCAGGCCTTGCCCAGGCCGACAATACCCGGCACGTTCTCGGTCCCCGCCCTGACTCCTCTTTCCTGGCCGGCGCCGTGGCAGAAAACCTGCGGTTCCACTTCCCGGCGAATATACAGACCGCCGACGCCTTTCGGCGCGTAAAGCTTATGACCGGCAATGGAGAGCAGGTCCACCCCCAGGTCGTCCACTTTGACGCCGATCTTGCCCAGGGACTGGGCTGCGTCGGTATGCATCCATATCCCGGCCTTTCGGGCAATGGCTGATATTTCTTCTATCGGTTGAATGGTGCCCACCTCGTTGTTGGCGTGCATAATGGTAATCAGGATGGTGTCCGGGGTGACGGCCCCGGCCACGTCATCCGGATCAACCATTCCGGTTTCATCAACAGGCAGATAAGTAACGGAAAAGCCGAGGCCTTCCATGAAACGGCAAACCTCCAGGATCGCCGGATGTTCGACCTGTGAGGTGATAATATGAAGGCCGCGGTCGCGGCGGAAACCGGCGATGCTTTTGATGACCTGATTGTTTGATTCTGAGCCGCCGCTGGTAAAAACCACCTCGTCCGCGGCGCAGCCGATCAGGCTGGCGACCCGCCGCCTGGCTTCCTCGACCGCCTGCTTCGGCCTAATGCCGTACCAGTGCGAACTGGAGGGATTGCCGAATTCGGTTTCCAGATAGACCTTCATGTCCGCGATCACCTCGGGCGCCAGGGGAGTGGTGCCGTTGTAGTCAAGATAGATCGGTCGCGTCATGGATATTCCTTATTGTTATTTAGTGTCCATCTATTTATTATGGATGACACAATTTAGGTTTTCAATCCAGAAATGTGAATTTTTTCGCAAGGTCAAGGAAAACAAGCGCTTGCGCCATCCGGCACTCTTCCTTTTGCCCGGCTTCCCTGACATAAGCCTTGACCGGTCTGACCGCTTCATCGGCCAGCAGGTAATCGATATGCCAGCGAATTTTTTTATCCCGGGAAAAATGACGGGCCAGGCGTTTTTCCAGATTGTTCTGGGCCGAGCCCACATAGCCGTAATAACCTTTTTCGAATCGGATTGCGCCCAGGGCGCCGACCGCCACGGTCACGTCCCGCCTGACTTCGATTATCAGACAATATATGCCTTTCACGCTGTTCCTCCTGTCAAACGGAAAATATTTCTGGCTTATTTGTTTTTATTTTTGGTTCTTCTCCAAATTAGTTGGAAGCATTAAGACGCCTATCTCAAGGGCCTGATCTGCCGGGTGGAATAGCGTGCGGTAAAAAATTATTCCAAGGCTTGAATCTGATAATGCAATGGGATATGGTCTTTTTTTTGAGATAATGCTCATAATAAAAATTTTATCATATAATAGTGATGAATTCGTAAAAAGTTTTTACATCGTCATTCCGGGCTTGAGCTGGAATCCAAAACCAGTTGATTTTACTGGATCCCAGCTTTCGTAGGGATGACGGGAAAAGGATATTCCGACTTTTTACGAGTCCATCAATAATGGTCTGATTGGAGGATGAAACAATGGCTCGAAACATAGTGATTATCGGCGGCGTGGCGCTGGGGTCCAAGGCCGCCTGCCGCGCGAAACGGCTTGATCCTGAAGCAACGGTTTATCTGGTGGATAGGGATGATTACATCTCGTACGGCGGCTGCGGCATTCCTTTCTATGTTTCCGGAGACGTCAGCGATGAATCAGAGCTGCGCTCCACCAGCTTTCACATGCTCCGGGACGAGCGTTTTTTCTTAAAGGATAAAGGCGTCATCGCCCTGACCGGCACCGAAGCCACGAAAATCAACCGGAAGAACAAAGTCGTGCATATCCGGAAGAAAGACAATTCCACCGATACCCTGCCCTACGACAAGCTGGTCATCGCCACCGGCACCAACCCCAGGCGGCTGAACCTGCGAGAAAAACTGGAGAATGTCTTTACCGTCTCCAATCTGCGGGACGCCATTGCCATCAAGCAGGCGGTCACCAACAACAGCCCGGAAAAAGCGGTGATTATCGGCGCCGGATTCATCGGCCTGGAAATGGCCGAGGCCTTGTCGGACATGTGGGAGATTGAAACCACCATTATCGAAGTTTTTGATCAGGTCATGCCCGGCTTTGTCGGTTCCCATCTGGCGGCCATTGTTAAAAACCGTTTGAACAGGCATGGGGTGACCGTTCACACCTCCGAGAAGGTGATTGAAATTATCGGAGAG
>CAYSMV010000255.1:0-9807 GCA_964432245.1 uncultured Desulfobacterales bacterium | reverse complement strand
AATATCTGCCCTGGGATTTTGTCAAAAAAGCCGGACAGTGGGGATTCTACTCCATGTTTATTCCCAAAATGTTCGGCGGGGGGGGAGTGGCCACGCTGGCCGGCCCGCCCCTGACCGAAGAGCTGGCCTCGGCCTGCCTGGGCATGGCCAATCTCATCCAGGTGCACTACCTGGGCGTGGCTTCCCTGGCCTGCACCATGAACATGCGGCTGATGAACAAGCTGTTCAGGGAAACCGCGGCCGGTGAAAAAAGCGGCCAACCCTGCCTCCTTTCCACGGCCATTACCGAGCCCGGCGCGGGTACCGACGTGGAGGAAACCGACCTGGTCGATCGAGGCCGCGTTTCCTGCCATGCCAGAAAAGTGGACGGCGGGTTCGTGGTCAACGGCACTAAAATCTTCATTTCCAGCGGCCACCTCTCCACCTGGCATATCCTGATCGCCTACCGGGATCTGAAAAAACCTTCGCAGAACACGGTGGTCCTGGCCGTACGCAACGGCATGAAGGGATTTTCCTTCGGTAAAATGGAAAAAAAGATGGGCCAGAAAGGATGCCCGGCCAGTGAACTGATTTTTAACGACTGTTTTGTGCCGGACGAATATGTCTGCGGTTCACCGGATGACATTGAGTACAAGAATATGAACAAAAAAGACGTCATCCAGTTACTGCTGGATGATGTCCTGTCCGCCTCACGGGCGGGAGTAGGCGCTTTCGGGGCCGGAGCGGCCCGTGGCGCTTTTGAAGCCGCCCTGGAACTGGCTTCCAAGGCAAAAATAAACGGCCGGCTGTTGCTGAATCATGAATGGGCCCAGTGCCTGCTCGCGGAAATGTATAAAAATGTCGTTTCCTCCCGGCTGATGTACATGGAATCGGCCTACGCCAATGGTTTATACGGTTCCACCTCGGCCCTTCAGGCCCGGCCGGCGTATTACTATATGAAATTCACTCCGCGCTTCTGGTTTGACCGGGTTGTGTCTGGATGGCTGGACAAACCGGCTGCCACCCGGATCATGCGTCGGATGCGGTTTGCAAGAAACAGCCGGGACAAATCCCAGCGGGTATCCGGCCTGGGGTCTCTGGCCAAGTTTTACTGTACCGACATGGGTATCAAAAATTGCCACCTGGCCCTGGACCTGATGGGACAGGCCGGGCTGCGGCATGACCGGCGGGCCGAAAAATTTCTGCGCGACGCCAAACTTTTACAGATATATGAAGGGACCAACCAGCTAAACCGGCTGAATATGTTCAAATGCCTGATCGGGCGGAATTATCCGCAGGTAAAAATCTTTGATGAATAGCTCTGGAGGAAAACCATGATCGCCGCCGACAGCAAGGAACTCAAGCTTCTGAAAAAAAGCGCTTCCGAATTCGCGAAAAAAGAACTGGCGCCGAACCGCGAAGAAAACGACAAGTTTCCCTTCGGGCCGTTTTTCGACAGCGTGCTGAAGAACGCCTTCGCGGCGGATTTTTTTCACACCACCCTGCCCGAAGCGGCCGGCGGCATCGGCCAGGGGATCAGCGCCCTGTGCGTTCTGCTGGACGGCCTCTGCCAGGAAGACTCCAGCCTGGGAGGCATTATTTTCACCAACACGGCCGCCCAGGAGATCATGCTGGCGGCCGGCGCGGACGAACTCCTTAAAACGATCAGCCAGGAAAAAAAAGTTGAAAAATTCCTGACGGCTTTCCCGACCTTCAACAATCCCGGCGAAGACGGTCACGTGGCCCGGGCGGAAAAGAAAAACGACCGGTACCTTCTGTCGGGGAATATCGAATATGTCGTGCTGGGCGGCCTGGCCGGTCACGCGCTGATTCCGGCCGTCGTGGCCGGGCAGCGGCAATACTCTTTTTTCCTGGTCGATCTCAACCAGAAAAACCTGTCCATCAGCCAGCCGATCCACAGCCTGGGGCTGCACGCCTGCCCGGCGGTCGATATCATCTTAAAAGAGGCCGGCGGCGATCTGGTCGGTAACGAAGAAAGCGGCGCCGCCTGTTTTGAAACCATGGCTGACCGCCTGTCGGTGGCGGCCGCGGCCATGTCCTGCGGCATCATGAAAGGTTCTTTCAAGGAAGCCTTTGATTACAGCCGGGCCCGCTTCCAGGGCGGACGGGAAATCGTGAACTGGTCGGAGGTGCAGATGATCCTGGCCAACATGGACATCATGACCAAAAACGCGGAAATGATCGTAGCTCGCGCCTGCCAGGCGGTGGACGGAAGGGAAAAAGGATGGGAATCGTGCGGCCGGGCCGCGGCCGTTCATGTCCAGGCCATGGCCGGGGAACTGACCACCGACGGCATTCAGGTCATGGGCGGCGTGGGGTATATGAAGGATTTCGGCCAGGAAAAACGGTTCCGGGACGCCCGCCACATCCAGTCTCTTCTGGGCATGGGGCCGATGAAAAAAATTAAATACATCCTGAAAATGATATAAATAAAGGGAAAAAGCATGAAGATTACCGCCAGCGTTGATATCAAGGAAATCCCGTTCAGCGACTCCGCGGCCAGGGACGTGTTTATGCGGATGCTGATCGGCCCCGCGGACGGCGCTCCCCATTTTTTCTTAAGGCGCTTCCGGGTCAGCCCCGGCGGCCACACCCCCTTTCATAACCATGCCTGGGAGCATGAGGTGTTTGTCCTGCACGGCCAGGGTGAAATCCATTCCGATAAGGGCGACCAGCTGATCGCGGACAACAGCGTCATCTTCATCCCTTCCGGAGAATGGCATCAGTTTAAGAACACGGGCTCTTCCGACCTGGAGTTCCTCTGTATTGTTCCGGCTTCCAGCGCCAGTTGATCCAAATGAATACATTCATAATACAAATCAACCACCTGCTGCTGCTCATAACCTGCTGCCTGACGATACTGGCCACTACGGCCACCGCGGACACGTTCCACGGCGATTGGGAACTGGCCATGGATAAAAACGGCATCAAGGCCTACTCCAGAAAGATCGCGGGGTCCGGCATATTCGAATTCCGGGCCGTGATGGTGGTCGAAGCGCCCATTGAGGTAGTCGGGGAAATGCTGCGGGATGTGCCGGCCGTTTCTGAGTGGCTTCCCTACTGTGACAAGTCCCGCCTGCTGAAAATGGAAGACCGCAACAACTTCACCATCTACTTCTCACTGGACCTCCCCTGGCCGGTAAAAGACAGGGACCTGGTCATGAAGTCCGTCACGGAATACGACTTTGACCACGGCCGGGCCGTTTCCGATCTTTACAACACAGAAGCGGCGTCCTGCCCGCCAAAGGAGAGCCATATCCGGATACCGGACATGACGGGCCAGTATGTCTTTGAATTCATAACCCGAGAAAAGACCGGCATCATTCATACCTATCGCGCCGATATCGCCGGCAGCCTTCCGGAATGGATGGCCAATTTTGCCACCAAATATAATATCTACAATACGTTCATAAACATGAAAAAAATGTTCAAAAAACAAAAATATATCGAGCTGGCCGGAAAATCCCCGGACAGAAAAATATGTGAGCGCATCCTGGAAGACAAAGAGCAGGTAAAAAGAATCCTGGTGGCCAGGCTCCGGGAGTTTATTCAGGATTTGAGCTTTGTGGATCTAATCAAAAACAGCCGCAGCGTTGATGACGTGCTCAGGGCCGACAATGGCCGGATCAGCGAAACCTTGCTTTACGGCTGGGGATCTGATGAAAGCAAGAAAGAAGCCATCCGGGTTGTCCTGGAAATCCTTGTGTCCGGGCTCACCCGTGAGGAAAAATTGAAAGACGCCATCCTGAATGATGACCAGCTGGCGGACACCATCCTGCGCGGTCCAGAACCGGGGGAAAAGACATCCCGGCAAATCATCGAGGCCTATCTAAAAAACGCCGCCGCCGCGTCCGGCAATTAATTACCGGTCCTCTTCAGTCCGCCATTGCCAGGGAGGAATTGCGTCCGGCCGGACCCACAGCCCCTGCCTCCCGGTCTGCGCCCGAATCTGCGACTCGTTCCATTCAAAGCATATATCCTGCTGACAATTTTTGTAATCCAGCCAGGCCAGGCCTTTTTCAACCACTTTCCGGTTCAGACACTCACCGTTAAAATAAACAATGGCGACCACACTTCCCGGCGGATCCGTTGAAACCAGTTCAACCTCGACGATTTTCCCCTGAATCATCCTGTCAACATCAACCTTGGCCCGGCCGCCGTACGGCTGATTTTCTTCCGGACAGTCGATGCCGTAAAGGCCGACGATGATGGTTTTCCCCTCGCGGTTCACATAGATGGTATCGCCGTCCTTAACCGCCGTAACCCTGGCCGGCCAGGCAGAACAGATTACCGGCAGAAAGAATAAAGACAATGTTATGATAATTTTTTTGGCCATTCAGATAAGCATCTCTTTCGCCCCGATATTTCACGAATTGAGTTCATGATGAAATATCCGGATCAGCCGTCATGGTCGAAATAATGATTATCTATAATAGCAAAAGCCGGCTTGTTATGTCAAAACTTCCGGCTATAATCGATTTATGGCCTCCCCAACAGGAGAATGATTAAAAAAAATTGCAAATATCATTGTTTTACAGTAAAAATCGGAATAAACGGGATCAAACGAGTCGGAATATGAGTGGAGGATACTGGTGAAAAGGATCCGGTGCCTGTTATTTTTAATAGTTATTTTCTGCCTGGTTTCAACGCCCTCCGGGGCTGTCACGGACACGTCCCGCGAAGGCTGGGAACTGGTCATGGACAAAAACGGCATCAAAGCCTATGCGCGAAAAGTTGAGGGTTCCGGCATTTTTGAATTCCGGGCCGTGATGGTGGCGGACGCACGCGCCGAAGTCGTAGCGGAGGCCCTGCGGGACACGCCCGCCATGACTGAATGGCTCCCGCACTGCGATAAATCCTACATTCTCGAGATGAAAGACCGCGATCATTTTTCCGACTACATCTCTCTGGATCTCCCCTGGCCCGTGAAAGACAGAGACCTTGTCATCGACACCATAACAAGATATGACTTTGTTCACGCCAGGGCCGTTACGGACTTTTTCGACACCGAGATAACATCCTGCCCCCCAAGGGATAGTCACATCCGCATGCCGGATCTGAAAGGCCAGTATGTGTTCGAATTCGTCACCAGGGAAAAAACAGGCATTGTTCATACCTATCGCGCCGATATCGGCGGCAGCCTTCCGGAATGGATGGCCAACCTGGCCACTAAATACAATATTTACAACACCTTCCTTAACCTGCAAAAAATGTTCAAAAATGAAAAATACATAAACCTCTCCAAGACCTCTCCGGACAGGGAGCTGTGCGAAAGGTTCCTGGGAAGCAAACAGCAGGTGCAGGAATCGCTGGTGGCCAGGCTGCGGGAGTTCATTCATGATTCTGATTTTGTGGACATGATCAGGGACAGCCGGAATGTTGATGAGGTGCTTGATGTCAGCGATGGAAGAATCAGCGAAACGCTGCTCTATGGCTGGGGCTCTGATGAAAGCAAAAAAAAGGCCATCAAGGTTATTCTGGAGACCTACCTCTGCGGACACACCGAGAATAAAGAACTGATCAATACCGTTCTGAATGACAATAACCTGGCCGACACCATCTTAAACGGCCCCCAGGGGCGAAAAAGCTCCCGGCAGATCATCGAGGCCTATCTGAAAACCGGGGTCAACACGGCGGCCGGGAATTGACCAATACTACCGCGCCTTTGTTTTATCGTGGTTTCTCCCCTGCCTGTGGTCCGGATATCAGAAAAACGTCGGGTTCCTTGAGGTTACCCTTGATTTTAAAAGGAATAAAGGCAATGCTTTTTTCCCCCTCTCCGAGGGTTTTGCCCACATAAGGAATCAGCGTAATAATGGAATCGATGGTCTTAAACGGCTTGACATTGGCTGCCAGGTCCAGGTCAGTCGTGTCCAGATCGACGGTTCCATTAATAAAAATATCCAGACCCTCCCCGATAATTTTTGTTTCATCAACCGTCATCATATTATCCTTGATTTTCCCTGACACCTGCATTTCGGAATAAGGATAGCCGGTAGTAAAAAAACTTTTAAGCGTATTAAGCGACAACAGTTCGGTTACGTTGAGAATGGTAAGAATTTTTGAAATGATCGTCAGCCCGTGCATCCTTCCCTTTTCAGACCTGAACTTGACATGCCCGCCGGTCCAGTTGCCCAGCGTTCCTCTTATCGCCGCGTCAAGAGAATAGCCGCCCGATATTCTTGCACCTTCTATCCCCAGACAGGACAATAATTCCAGGGCATCCGATTCCGTACCCGCTCCGGTATGAAAAGTTAAAGCGGTAGTCTCCGGCGGGACGGAGATAATACCGGTCACGTTTGAACCGCAGACGTTTCCGGACAGTATAAAAACAGAAATCATGTCGCCGGGCTGCCGCAGGATTATAGCGCCGGAGAGATCGTGCCCCGTAAATTCTTTCACCGCCAAAGCGAATATTTCCTTGTCCGGATTATATTGAAACTCTTTTATGTCAAAATTGATGTTTCCCGCGAGGAAAGCGGGGTCGCCGCTTTGCGGAAGCGGATTTTCAAAGAAATCGGAATCCGCAAAAACTCCCTTCAAGCCATAAAAAAGCCGCTGAATGTTTTTTGCGGAAACATAATCCGACTTTAGATTCAAATCGGTCTTGATATCCGCTTTGTCGGCCATGGTATCCGCGTCATCAAAAAAATAAAGCCGCCCGTCAATAGTCACGTATTCATCGTTCAACCTCAGGTCGGCCTGATTGATGGTAATAATTGATTGATGCCCGCCGATGGCGGCCTTGTCGATTACGATCCTGTTATTTTTGACAGGCAGAACGCACCCGGATGCTTTCAGGTCTCCCTTCAGCCGGTTGGCCGCGGCTCTATGAAAATAATATTCCAGTTCACAGTTCCCTCTGAGCTCGCCTGTAAGAAACCGATTGTTTGCAAGGATAATGTCCAGGGCCTCTTTTTTTAAACCGCCGGCAAAACCCGCTTTCAGGCCCGGACGCTCACCACGGTCCAGGCGCAGCCACATCCTGGCGTTGTCTCCCCCTGAGGAAACCGCCAGATTCTTTAAGTCCACCAGGTTTTCAGAAACGATCAGATCCAATTGGGTGGTGATGCTGTTTGTGCTCCGGGCGGAAACGATCTTCCCGGTGATATTCAATTTGTTTTTATTAAACGAAACCATTAAGGGGTCAAGAAGACAGGGCGCGCCCGGGAAAAGAGGGCCCGGTATCCAGTTTTTTTCTTTAACCCACCCGGCCATCTCTTGTTCTATTGTTCCTGTTATCTTAAGGCTTCCGGAAAAGTTCTTCCAGGCGGTATGAAAGAGGTCTGTTTCAAGCATCAGTCGCTGACCGGACATCTCCACCGCCACGGGAAGCAACACAGCCCGGTTGCTGCCGATCCTGGCTTCGGATGTTTGTATCCGGGCCTGATCCGGAAGAAGCGGGGTATCAACCATCAAACCATCGGTAGCGGCGGTAAAATCGTATTCCAGATTTTTTATATCCTTCAAAGACCCGTGAACTTTCATGTTTTTAATTTCAAGCAAACCGGCGGCCGAATGAATCAGAGGCTCCAGACCCTTTCTAATAGCCGGAAAAGAAGTCGCCTCCTCCAAAAAAGGCCCCGCGTCCAGACGCGCGTCAATCTTGTTGACTTCGACCGAGATATCGTCTTTCCAGAAAACACTCCCCTCTGAATCGTCAATCTGCTGAGGACCGATCCGGCCGCTGACTCCGCGCCACGTCAATTTATCGGGATAGAACGTCATAATTCCCTTTTTGAGTTGAACCGGGTTTTCAAACCGCCGGTATTCGACCAGGCCGTCGGACTCGGAAACATCGACCTTGGCAAAAAAGTGGCCAAGGCTGTCTCCGATATGAAGCCGCCCCTTTGCTCTCCCCTGAACGTTACTGATCTTCTGAAGTTCATTGACAATAGGCTTTTGGCTGAAAAGCAGATTATTGATCAGCCAGCCGCGCAGCTCCTTAAGATCGGCGTCCAGGTCAGCGGCGAACCGGAAAGCGGAATCCCGGCGACCGAACACATTGAGGATGATGCTCCCATTCCGGCCAATGGAATTTCCAAGACGGGCGGACAGAAATTCTCCGGTCAGGGCCGAATCCTTAATTAAGATGGGACCGGAGCATTGTTCAAGCGGTAACTTGATTTTCGGAACGTGGATATCGACATTATCCGCGAAAGCTGAAATTATCATGGCGTCCGGATTTTTAAAATCCCGGTTATAGCCCTGGAAAATATATCGTCCGGTTTTCGCGCGGCCGCCCCTGACAATATCACAAATTTTCCGAGCGACGTTGTGCTCCCCGAAAAGCAGCAGCACTTTTTCACGCGCGGCTGTCAGGTCAATATTCTCTCCGCTGATATCAAGACGCCAGTAATTCTTCAATTCGCCGGTCTCTCTGTGCCGCTGTTTCTTTAAACTGACATGAGAGGCGATCCTGTCGGCAAAAAAAGGACGAAAGAAGCTTTTTACGTTAAAACCATCATGAGACGGCGCTATTTCCGCGTCAATTTCGAAAATTTCCAGATGAGGCGCCTGCGTCGCGAGCTTCTTCAGAAAACCGTCGGAAGGCAGAAGCAGGTGACCGTTTTTTATATATAAAGAAACAAAAGGTAATGACGGTTTCCTGTCGACACCGCTTTTCTCTTTTCGGCCGGCGTCATCACGCAGGGATTTGACGATTATTTCTGGCTGTTCAAGGATCAGCCGGACCGCCGGTCGTCGACGTATCAGCCCCACGATGTCCGGGCAGACCGCGCCATAGGAAGAAGAAATATTCAGACGCTGATGAGACAGCCCGACCTTGTACAGAGAGACCCGGGGACTGGGAAGCCATTGCCAGGTCACTTTGGCAATATCGGCCCTGACGCCAAAACGGCTGTTGAGTCTCTCTTTAAGCTCCGCCTGAACCGGTTCCAGCTTAACGGCATAAGGCAGAGAAAAAAAGATTACAGTCAGCAATAAAAGGCTGTAAACAGATATTCTGGCGGCTTTTTTCATAGAATCAACTATTACGAATGTCCCGAAAGGTCACGCTGCCGGGACGTTTTTCAGGGACAGGAGATTCCTTTTGTGGCCATTAATATTAACAAAATAAAATGTCTTCCCGGCTCGGGAAGACGCTTTTTGGTATTATACTAAAAACAACATCCGGCATCAATAATGATGGTAAATCGAGTTTCGACAAAATGATCTTTGAATGCAGGTTTTAAAATAACGACAGGCATGCAACTGGTCAGGTTGCGGCGTCCTGAAGTATTCCAACGCGCTATCCGGTTGCAAGGTTCAAGGCCCCGCCGGCTTTATCTCTATTTTCCCGGGTTCGAATCCGGCGGACGCGATAATTTTCTGAACCGCCTCGATCTCCGGTTCCGTGTCCGGAAACTTACCATAAATCGCGGACTTCAAGCTGATTTGCGAGGGCCGGCCTTCCAACCCGTCGCCTCCCTGGACGGGTATAACAGAAATCATCTTGTAGCCTTCGTATCGCGGATGGGGCAATACGTGAACCAGTGCCAGTGTTGAGCCTTCATAATTTACATGATAACGATTTGCCATAAATAGGCTCCCGCCGAGCCCTCTTTCGCACTTGATTGGTCTGAAGCATTATAGCTCCCGGCACCCGGCAGACATGATCCGTATCGGCGACACATGCCATGCCTCTGAGCCGGAACCGGAGGTATCATAGCTCTCCCGGCACGACCTTCCTGAAATCCGCTTCAGGGATAAAAAAATTACGCGCTCGACCTAAGACCTTTACTCTGAAAAAGATATTTCGTACGCAACGCTTTCACCGAGAACACGGCCGTCGGCGTTGTACCCTTT
>CAYSMV010000254.1:0-1808 GCA_964432245.1 uncultured Desulfobacterales bacterium | reverse complement strand
CTGCCCCTGGCATAAGGCACGATACAATAGGTACAGAAGGCATTGCACCCGTCCTGAACCTTTAAAACAGGCCGGGCACGGGAACCCGCCACCGGTACGGCGGAATAACAGGAAAACATTTCGCTGCCGCTGCCGCCGTCAACGGACCGCGGCAACCCGTCCGCCGGCCGCCGACGGAGTCGTGCCGCCATTTCAGGAATTTTGTATTTGGCGGCATGGCTGACGACGCAGTCGACGCCTCCGATGTCCTGGATCTCTTTTTCGGCCACGGTAACGTAACATCCGGCGGCAATGACCACAGCTCCGGGGTTTTCCCTACGGCACTGCCTAAGATATTGACGGGACTGAGCGGCGCTCTTGCCGGTCACGGTGCAGGTGTTGACGATACACAGATCCGCCGGACCGCCGGAAACCCGTTGCCAGCCGGCGGCCGTCAGCAGACCGGCCAGGGCCTCTGATTCAAACTGGTTGACCTTGCAGCCCAGCGTCCTGATTGTAAAGGTATTCATCGCTTCAAATAAAAATGATCCCGCCGCCCAGAACGACATCATCCTGATAAAATACGGCGCCCTGCCCCGGCGCGATGCCGAACTGGGGCTGGTCAAATGTTACGCGGACCTGACCGGCCGGCAAAAGCTCGACATGTGCCGGCGCGGCGTGATGCTGGTACCGCACCTTTACCGAACAAAACAGATCGTTCTTAGGCGGCCGACCGATCCAGTTGACCTCCCGCGCCAGGCATCGCACGGAAAACAGGTCTTCCCTGAACCCCACCCTGATCCGGTTCCGGTCCGTATCAATAGCCGCGACATAATAAGGCTTTTTTGCCGGACAATTGATGCCGCGACGCTGACCGACCGTAAACAGGTGCACGCCTTCATGCTCTCCCATCACCTTTCCCTGCATATCCTCGATCAGGCCCGGCCGCGGCGGCGGATGCACCTGCCGGTTAATAAAATCGGCGTACGTTTCCTCTTTCCCGATAAAACAAACATCCTGGCTTTCCCTGTTTGCCACCGGCACAAGGCCCTTTTCCACGGCCAGGGCGGACACCTCCGTTTTGGACATATCGCCGACCGGAAAGTGAATACGGGAAAGCTGGGCCGGTGTTAAAAACGCCAGAAAATAACTCTGATCCTTGCGCCTGTCCGCTCCCCGGACCAGCCGGGCGCACTGCTCCTCACGCCTGATGCGGCAGTAATGGCCCGAAGCCAGGAAATCGGCTCCCCGGTCAAGGGCATACTCCAGCCCAATGTTGAATTTAATGGAAGGATTGCAGCGCAGACAGGGGCTGGGAGTCTGCCCCCGCAGATAGGCATCAATAAAATAATCGATCACCGCTGTTTTAAAAGCGGTCCGGCAGTCGATCGTCTCCACCGGGATGCCGACGCGATCCGAAATTGTCCGGATATTTTCCGCCGACAGATCATGGTATCCCGTCCTCAGATAAATGCCGAGGACACGCGGATATTCTTTCTTCAAAAGATAAGCGGCTACCAGGGAATCAATGCCGCCGCTGACCAGTACCGCCGCCATCAGACCATCACCGCCTGTTCCGTCTGTCAAGAAACTCAAGCTGGCAGGCCACCGCTTCCGACCGGGGCATGCCAGCTCCCGCGGCTTCGGCCGCATTTATGGGCTGCCGGTAAATTTCCTCGATCTCCAGCGGCCTTTTCGCCTCAAAATCAAGTTTCATGCTGGGACTGTAAGCGACCATCTCTCTTGTCGCCGCGATCATGATATCAATAAAATCTTCGTTTAAAGGGTGCCCGCAGGCCCGGGCACCGGCTACGACCTCCTCCATGATG
>CAYSMV010000253.1:0-7984 GCA_964432245.1 uncultured Desulfobacterales bacterium | reverse complement strand
GATTCCCGGTTCCGGAGCCGCCGCTTCCAGGATGAACCGGCCCCTGGCTTCCGAAATCAGGGCCAGCGCCTTTTCTTCTATTGCACCGGCCGCGAAGAGGGCGGGATACTCTCCGTAGCTGTGGCCGGCGGCCATATCCGGAACGGCTTCCAGGAACGCCAGCAGATTGAACATGGCCGTGTCCACCGCTCCCATGGCCGCCTGAGCTACATTGGTGCGGGTAAGGGCTTCTTCGTTTTTTTTCTTTTCCGAAGCGGAGAAGGACACCGGGGGGTGGACCAACCGGCTCAGGCCGGTCGCGAAATTTCGCCGGAGATACCCGTCAAACCGTTCAAAAACTTCTCTCACCAGAGGGAAGGCCAGGCACAGGTCATTGAACATCCCGGTGTATTGTGATCCCTGGCCGGGAAAGACAAAGGCAATTTTGCCGGCGTCTGCCGCCGGTTTGCTGCTGAAATAAACCCCTGACGCGTCCCTCGCTTCGGCCTTATCTCCGCCAAGCATCGCCCGGGCATTTTCCAGCTTTTGTTTCAGGTCATTTACCGATGAGGTCACAATAGCGATACGGACCGAATCATCCGCAGGAGTTGTTTTCGCCAGCGTGCAGGCCAGATTTTTTAACGATGAATGCGGGAAAGACGCCAGTTGGTTTTCTATCGACTGAAGCCGCGCCGAGGCATCCGCGATTGAAGCGCTTTTAAAAATCAGGAGTTCCGTGTCCCATTCCGGCAGGGGAGACAGCCACGGTTCCCGGCATGTTTTACCGCCGTACTCTTCCAGCACGGCATGAAAATTGGCGCCTCCGAATCCGAAGGCGTTTACGCCGGCTCTTCTCGGATTGTTACCGGAAGAAAACCAGGGTCGGGCCCGGGTGCTCAGGTAAAGGGGATTATCTTCACCGTCCAGATCGGTTATAGGTTTTTCAATGCCGGCGGTGGGAGGTAATGTTTTATGGTAAAGCGCCAGAACGGACTTAATGAGGGAGGCGATACCCGCGGCGCATTTGGCATGACCGATCATGGATTTGACAGAGCCCACCCCGCACGATTTGCCCGGCATCCCGGTCCGGGAGAAAAACGAACGAAGGGCGGCCGCCTCGGACCTGTCACCGGCCACCGTGCCGGTTCCATGGGCCTCTATCAGTTCAATGGTCGCCGGATTAATACCGGCGTTTTCGTAGGCCCGGGAAAAAGCCAGAACCTGGCCTTCCGGTTTGGGAACGGTGAGCGCCTTGCCCCGGCCGTCGCTGGAGGCACCGATGCCTTTAATCACGGCATAGACATGATCGCCGTCCTTTTCGGCATCGGCCAGTCGTTTTATGATAACCGCGCCGATCCCTTCACCCAGCACAATGCCGTCGGCTTTTTCATCAAAAGGAATACTTCTGCCGGTGCCGGACAGCGCCCCCACTTTTGAAAAACAGGTATAGGCGTATGGGCTCATCAACATGTCCGCGCCACCGACGATGACCATGTCGCTTTCTTTGGATCTCAGTTCAAGGATGCCCGCCCGCAGAGCCGACAGCGCTGAAGCGCAGGCGGCGTCAACGGTGCAGTTAGTGCCCTTCAAGTTGAAGCGGTTAGCTACCCGTCCGGCGGTTATGTTCGTAATGATTCCGGTAAAGGCGTCCTCACCCCATTCCGGAACGACCTTGCCGAATCCCGCCAGGATGTCCTGGGCGCTTTCTCCGAAAAACATGGGAAAAAGGGAACGAAAGCTGTAATGCTGGCCCAGATCGCCTTGGCCGGCCCCCGTGCCGATAAAGACGGATGTCCGGTCGCGATCGAAATCCCGGTCAAGGTACCCGGCATCGCTCAGGGCCATGCGGGTGCATTCGAGCATCAGCAATTGGGTTGTTTCTATAAAACTTAATGACTTGGGCGGGATGCCGTGTAGAAGAGGGTCAAAAACAATATCGGGAAGGAAAGCGCCCCATTTGGAATTGATCTTATCTGTTGCCCGGATGTCCCGGTGAAAATAATATCGCCAGTTCCATCGTTCGGGCGGAACTTCCCGGATTAAAATTTTTTCTTTTAAGATATTCTGCCAGTATGAAGAGAGATCGGTAGAATCAGGGAAAAAACCCGCCATCCCGATGACGGCGATGTCGTTTATCGCCGTAGTATTGAGATTACTTGCCTTGGGCACTTGCCCCTCCCCCGTTTTTCATCCAGAAGAATCCGGATGCCCCATACTTTTCAGGACATTTTTTAAGGCGGCTTTAAGACTTATAATCTTGAATCATACCCATAAAAAAACTGATGTCCGGCCAAATAAAGCAATTTTCTGAAAGTGACCGCTTTTTCCCCATGATGTTCTAAAATATTATTAAACCATAATCGAAAATAAGATGATTATCGCCGAATATATATGTATTTATTGTGAAAAAGTTGAAACCGAAGCGACCGGCAAACGATCTTGATCAATAGACATCTCAGAGATTAACGGTTTCTGGCCATTTTTTTTTTGCTTTTTATATTTCTACACATGTTTTTGTCTTTCAGCGAAAACCGACAATACATGACTGTTGAAAATAAAAAGCCGGGCTCCCGTATCTGTGTCAGGGCAACCCGGCTGTCTTTTTATATAAAGATCCTGAGTTTTCCGTCATCCGGTTTTCCGGATGTTGGCTTTTTCCTCAAATAAGAATTGTAATACAGTTAAACTGTTTTTATGAGAATGAACAGTGTTTGGCTCATCAATGCTGTTTACGCTAATTCCAGACAAAATCATTTGTCAAGTAAAAAATACTACATTCTAATAAAAATTTATAATCAAAATAATTGTACAGTTGTATCAATGAGCTTTTTGATTTTAAGTAAAACCTGAGATTTCAGTCTATTTAGTCTATGATGAATTCGTAAAAAATTTTCAGATCGTTTTTTCTGACTTGGCCAGGAATTCAGGACCAATTTATTGGATCCCGACTTTCGCTCCGGCATTCGCCCGGATTACGGAAAGAGGATACTCTCGAGTATTACGACCTCGTCAATTTTTAGATATTGACGGATTACTATCAGAAAGATCATTCAGTGAGCTTGACCTTGAGATTTAATTGTGCCATAACTCTCCGGACAAAAGAAATCAGAGTCCCGTTTCTGTATCGGCCGTAAAATAAGGGGGATGACGCATCCGTTGATTTACCATGGCGTGTGTGCGTCTATCGTTTTTTTTAACGAGACGACCGGCGGAGTTAATGAAGGAAACCAAAGCAGGATAATGACGGGCGCCGACAAAAAAATATTCGTGACGCTTTTTTTTTCCGTATTCAGCGCGGTAATGGGGGTGGGGATCGTGGTCCCCCTGATTCCGATCTATGCCGAAAGCCTTGGCGCAAGCGGGTTGTATATCGGACTCGTTTTCGCTTCATTCTCTCTTTCCCGATCCTTTCTTTTACCGATCTTTGGCCACTTGTCTGATAAAACAGGCCGAAAGCCCTATATCTCTGCGGGGCTTCTGGGCTATGCGCTGGTTTCCGCCGCTTTTATTCTTTCCGATTCAATATCGAGCCTGATCGTCATCCGGTTTTTCCAGGGAATCGCGTCGGCCATGGTTCTCCCGGTTGTCCAGGCCTATGTGGGGGATATAACGCCGGTAAAAAAAGAAGGCGTGTTTATGGGGATGTTTAACATGTCCATGTTTACCGGCCTCAGTATCGGTCCCCTGGCCGGCGGCTTTGTTAACGATACGCTGGGCATGAAGGCTGCTTTTATGTCCATGGGCGTTCTAACTTTTATCGGTTCTTTAATGAGTTTTTTATTCCTTCCCCCCATCAGGAAAGAGACGATCATTCGTCGGACTGGCATGGCGCCGGTCGCCTTGAAATCGCTTTTAAGGGACGATTCATTATACGGTATTTTTTCATTGCGTTTTGTCTATGTTTTCTGCATCGGCGTCATCTGGTGCTTCTTGCCGATAATGTCCAAGGATTTTGGCCTGTCGACTACCGCCATCGGTTTTCTGATCATGCTCGGGGTGTTTGTGAGCGGTGTTCTTCAAATTCCCATGGGTAAAATTGCCGACCGGGCAGATAAAAGAAAAATGGCCGCTCTGGGCGGATTTATCGTGGCGGTTGATATCCTGACTTATCAATGGGCCAATGGGTTCTGGGGCCTTTTTGCGGCCAGTATCGGGTTCGGCCTGGGCGGGGGCATTGCCATGCCGCCGTTGATGGCCATGGCCGTGATAAAAGGGGGCGAAACGGGTTTGATGGGGTCGGTCATGTCCTTTCTTACACTGGCGCACAGTCTGGGCATGCTGTTTGGCGCTTTAAGCGCGGGTATTATCATGGATTTTTTTGATATCCGGCAGAGTTTTCAGGTTGCAAGCGTAATCATGCTGTTTGGCACGGGTGTGTTTCTTTTCTGCATACATTCAAGAAAGAAGACTGATATCTGTTGATTTCGAAAAGAAATTAATTGCATATAATAAGAGTATCTCTAAAAATTAGAATTCTGGGTTGAGGTCAAGGCGTGCGAAAATTTTAACCGGGTTTCTCGGTCGCCCGATCTGACCGCTTACCGGGAGAGCACACGCATGGAGGAATCCCCGCAAAGATTGAAGGGCGAGGCCGTCTTTTCAAGGTTCAGAACAAAAAAAATTGTGGCCTGGGCTGCCGGTTTATTACTTCTTTCTGCCCTCATCGTATTAATTCTTGTTTGCGCCGCTGTCGGTACCTTCCGGTACTTATATGATCGGGCGCCCGATCCCATTATTTCCTGGCAGGTGGACAAGACCGTCAAGGCCGGCATATCATCCTGGTCTCCCGTGGAAGTGGCCGCGCATAAAACCATTCCAGTGCGACTTTCAAAAATTCTGGAAGCGAACGTTCCCTTCAAACAGGACGTGGATATATGGGTCGATAAAGACATTACGGTTCCGCTTGATGTCACGCTTTTAATCCCCATAGACCAAGAGATCTTCGTGGAGACCGAAGTTCCCATTGAAACCGATATTCCCCTGGATGGAGTTCAGGTGCAGACCAGTCTCTGGGGGTTGAAAAATATTACTTTCCCTTTGAGCGGCACTTTTCCCCTAGATATAACGATTCCTTTTAAACGGCCTGTTCACGTGAAAACACAGGCCGAAATTCACATTCAACAGGAAGTAACCGTCCATGTGGCTAAACAGTTCACGTTTCCGCTGGATCTGGAGGCGAGGGTGCGTCTGCCTATTGATGACGTGTTTGAGGTCAGCCTGCCAGAAAACGTTACGGTTGATGCCCGTTTGCCGGAAAAGATTCCAGTGGAGGTTCAGTTGGATCTGGATCTGTCGAAACAAGATTTTTTCTCGACGGATAAACCCGGAAAACAGAATTTTTAAGCCGTTAATTTTTGGACAAATTCACCGATGGCCCGGAAGACGCGGCCTGATCCTTCTCCATTGATGATACCGTGGCGCTTATAGTTGACCAGAAGATATTCTTTGTCTGCTGAACCCAGCTTTTCAAAAATCATCTGTGACCCCTTGGGGTTGACGACCGGATCGGCTTGCGACTGAATGATAAGCGCCGGAATACTGACGGCGGCCAGACGGGATTCCAGGGTTTCCATCAACCGTCCCAGTTCGGCAATTCCCGCAACCGGATTGCGGGTATAATTGATATGGGGATTTTCCGGGTTGTTTTCTACAAACTCCATTCTGTTTTTATCGATGTTTATGCTTTTCAGCAGTCGGTTCCATAAATTTACGGCTGGGACGAAATTACTGGAAAAATTCTGCAGCTTCAGGGGAGGAGCTACCGCGAATACGCCGGAAAGATCTCGCGTTCTCAAGGCCAGATCAAAAGCCAGTCCGGCCCCCATGGAAAAGCCACCAACAACAACATGGTCACAGTAATTTCTGATAATGGCGTATCCTCTTTCCACGGATTCGATCCATTCAGTATATTGCCGCATAGCGAGATCAACGGGAGACGTGCCGTGTCCCTTCAGCCGCGGGGCATACACCGTAATATCCAGGTTGTTCAAATAGCTGGCCAGATCCCTGACTTCCAGGGGAGCCGCCATGTAGCCATGCATCAGGACAATTCCCATCTTATTGGACCGACCTCTTAAAAAAAAGGGACGTCCGACGTTTTTTTTCTTTGACTCCCCTTGAACGGCAAAATTGGCGTAATCCTTTTCAAACTCAAAATCAGAGAAGGCAATCAGGTGCGCGGATATTTGTTTGCGTATTTCCTCATACGGCTCAGCGGCCAGTTTGCGTATTGAATCCTGTAAATCATCCAGGGGCTCCACTTCATTGGCGATAACAGATACCGGGTTGATGATCCGGGCGCTGTGAAAATCGGCCAGTGTATCCATTTTTTCCGTTTTTATCAGCAGGCCGTTTTCTTTTTTAATGGCGCCTGTTTCTTCGGCAATAGCCACAAAATTTTTATACTTGTGGTACCGGTCATCCGTTAACAAGTGAGACTGATCCTTTTCCAGACAACTGTGTTTGAAGGTACGCGTGGTCAGGGAATCTACGGCGGTAACGGCCAGATAGGCACGCCGTTTCAGATCTTCTTCGGCTATTCGATCTTCCGGAATATATTTTAGCAATGAAGCGAAAATATGGTCATGGTTAACGGTCGTCATATTATAAATGGATGACATGTACCGTTCCATGATTTCAACCGCCATTGCGCGTAAAATGTGCTTAGCCGCGATGGAATCATTAAAATCGATCCTGGCCCGCAGCTCAATGTTCTCCTGGATGGCCTTTGCCTTCAAAAAAGGAGTGACATCAATGGGCTCTCCGAACCGGATATCAATATCAGTGTCGGAAAGCAAAAGGGTGCCTTCCGTTTGGAGTTCTTCCACCGCGCGTGTAGAAAGGTTTTCAAACACCCTGCCAGCCAGGCTGCTGACAATATTCTCTTTTGCCCTGATGGGATAATAAGTAATATTGACTGGAACGATCAAGGTCGTATTGTCCTTTATGGCTTCTACGGAATCGATCTGGTAGAGCTCCAACAGACGCTTGGCCTCATCCGGATAGATCTCCATCATTTTCTCGATGCGTTTTCTGTAAAATTCCGTTCGCAGCGCCAAAGTCGCGGCGCCGGTGTGCGGAGGGTGTTTTCCCACCGAAGAGGAAACGATATACTGACCTTTTTTATTGATGACATCATAAATCTTTTTATTTTTTACCATTCGGCCTTCAGGAAAAATAATCCACGAGGCCTCATTTGTCAGCAGGGTTTTTACAATCAGTTTGTCCCGGTCCGGGTCGCCGGTGGAGAGTGCTCCGACTTTCTCCAAAAACATGCCAAGGCCGCCCTTGAAGAGCCCCTGATCGGCCAGAGACCAGATGTTACGATCGGTGATCTTGTTAATATAGTAAGGCAGCAGCAAGGTCTCCGCGCGGGTAAAATGATTGATCACAAAAATGAGGGAGTTGTTCTCTGGGATGTTTTCCCGGTCGTGGATTCTGACAGTCGGCTTCATCAACCCCGAAAGGGTTTTAATTGCCAGGCCCGTAGTACGATAGGCATAACGATTCATGTGCCGTTCTTTTATGAATTTTTATGGTTGATGATTGCTCACCATTCGTACATTATATTAATTCATCTTTTTTGGTATGGCAAACAATATCTTTTAGCTTGTAGACGATCGGCGATAGAGAAAAGCACTGGATTTAAAGAGAAAAACCGACTTAGACATGGAGCCACCGGAGGGAATCGAACCCCCGACCCACGCATTACGAATGCGTTGCTCTACCAGCTGAGCTACGGTGGCTGAAATATTTATGGTACAGTCAACAGGCAAGAAAATAACTTGAGAACACTTCAAAATCAAGAGAAAAAAATAGAATGGCTGGCCGGGGTTTTTCGTTCGTCAGACGGGTTCATAGAATGTACCGGGGTTGATAGTGCCGCTGACGCATATATATTGTCGCGGATTGTCAAGTCCGCCGAAGCTCCAGTGGCTGTTATTACCGCTGGCTTCCGTGAAGCCGAGCGCTTGTTGAACGACCTGATGTTTTTCGGAAACGACCT
>CAYSMV010000252.1:0-2455 GCA_964432245.1 uncultured Desulfobacterales bacterium | reverse complement strand
AATCGACATCCGCCGGGGAGCCCTGGCCTTAACTACCAATGACGGGGTGAACTTTCTTTTTGTTCAGAGAGTAAAGGAAGAAGCCAGGGGACTGGAGCTTTATGCTGCGCTGGAGAACGATACCGAGTCCCTGACGGTGAAAATGCTGCACCAGGCCGGTGTTGAACTGGCCTTTGGCGCGATTGTCGATGTCGAGGCCTGGAGCCGTCGTCTGGAAGCCAGGCAGGTTTATCTCCAGGTCCGGCGATTTTCTGCGGATTCGCCGGCTAAGGCCTCCGAGAGACCGTTTTTATTCGGTTATTCCGGTGCGGGGCTGCTTGCTGCCGCCATGAGAAGGAACGGTAACCTTGCGCCCATCGGAGATAATACGAAGTTTAAAGAAAATGACGAGGTCTGTTTTTTTATTGCCGAGTCCGGGCACCAGGCCACCTCTGATTTTCTGGAAAAAGCGGGCTGGCGGCTTGTCAGCAGTGTTGACAAGGACGTTTTTTCGACATCATCCTGCAATATTATTTCAAAAGAAAGATAGTTTTGACGGCTTCGCAAGAAGTCCTTACAACATCATTCCGGGCTTGACCCGTAAAAATAAAAAAAGGCCGCGCAGGTTATGCGCGGCCCTTTTTTTATTGAAGCGTCCCGTTCGGTTTGCGGAGGGACGCTCTTTAACGACTTTTTTAATGACCCAGCAGGTTGATGACCGGGCCGGCCATGGGGGTGGCGTAGATCAGGATCAGGGCCACGACCAGGGCGTAAATACAGAGAGATTCGATCATGGCCAGGCCGATCAGCATGGTAACCGTGATTTTGCCGGATGCTTCCGGGTTACGGGCCACGCCTTCGACCGCGCCCTTCAGGCCCAGGCCCTGGGCGATGCCGCAACCAAAGGCCGCGATGCCGATGCCGAATCCCGCCGCTGTCACGCAGGCTACAAGAATTTTAATTGCCGCAACTTCCATTGATTGTTCCTCCTTAACTTAATGTGATTTAATGCTTCTTCCTTTTATTTAACCAATGCTTCCTTTTTTATTAGTGTGCTTCCTCCATGGCGCCGGTAAAGTACATGACCGACAGGATGAAGAAGATAAAGGCCTGAATAAAACAGACCAGGATGCCCAGGCCCATGATCGGCAGGGGCGCGAAAAAGGCGCCGGCCAGGCCGAACAGAATCATGAGTACCAGCTCATGACCCATCATATTGCCGAACAGACGGAAGGTCAGGGACAGAACCCTCGCCAGGTGGCCGATGATTTCAATCGGCAGAATCAGCGGCGCCAGCCACCAGGCCGGCCCCAGAAAATGTTTGATATATTTGACGCCGTGATATTTGACGCCGATAAAGTGCGTAAAGAAAAAAACCACCAGGGCGCAGGAAAGGGGCGTGTTGATATTGGCCGTGGGCGGAAAAAAGCCGGGAATCAGGCCCATCATGTTTGACACGAAAACATAGATGGCGATGGTGGCCGCCAGAGGGAAGAACCAGCGCCCTTCTTCGCCGGTGATGCTGACCATGAAATCTTCAATGCCGGAGATGATGATTTCAAACAGATTTTGCGCTTTATTGGGAATGAGGCTGACCTTCCTGGCGCCCAGAGACCCCAGGATAATGAGGAGAATCATGACCACCCAGGAGTAGATGACATGTTTATAAGTAGCCGCGAAGTGCTCCAGCCCCATTAAATCAAAAAGGTTTACGAAAAAGAGATATGGATGTTCCAACTTATACCGCCTCCTTGAATATGATTTTTTTTATTTCACATAAAGTCGCCAGAAATATGCTGGCCACCACCACGGACAGACCCGCGAAAAGGGCCAGCGGATCAACCAGGTGCCTTGAAATCAGAAAATACAGGATCAGTCCGCTGACGGTAAACCGGACATAATATTTTGCCATGACCAGGCCCCGGAAAGAAAGACGTCCGGCGCCAAAGGCCTTTTTCAGGGTCCGGTGCAGGAGATGGAAATTGATCGTGGCGATCAGTCCTCCGCAGACAAGCCCCAGGGTCACTTCGGCTTCGGCCAGGAGCAGCGCGCATAGGACTATTCCGGTCAGCAGGACCCAGTTGGCCCGGTTGACGAAGGTCAGCAGACGCTGTTCAACCGTGCTATTTTCCGGACTTATCCTGTTTTGCCTCATCCTGCACCCTTTTCATGGCATGTAAAATATTCCGGAATCCGGCGATAATGCCCAGTCCCAGAAACACAAACATCAGCACCGGCCCGGTGCCGAAGGTTTTGTCAAGGAAAATGCCCGCGAACAGCCCGATAAAGATGGCCAGGGCTACCGAAAGGCCCAGACTGCTGTAATAGGCCAGATCTTTTATCGCGCGTTTTGTACCATCTTCCATGGCAAACCGCTTGCCAAATTAAAAATGATTCAATACCACATCCCGTTCCGGCAAGTCAACCCAAAAAAGATCATTACCGCCCGGCCGGCCCTATTATGTTGTATCCTGTC
>CAYSMV010000251.1:0-9035 GCA_964432245.1 uncultured Desulfobacterales bacterium | reverse complement strand
AACCTGGTGCCGACGATTTACGGCTGGCTGGTCGATTATCCGGCGGCCGATCAATACGATATTTCCAGCCTCATTTACATGACCTATGCCGGCAGCCCCTTTCCCACGGAAGTCTTGAAAAAATGCATCAAGCGGTTCGGCAATATATTTTCTCAAGGATATGGGGCCACCGAAACCGCCGGCGGCGCGGCCACGGTCTTAAGCTTCCGGGATCACGACATTGACGGACCGCGCTCCCGCCTGCTGGCCAGTGCCGGAAAAGTCGCCCCCTGTTCCCGGATCAGGATCGCCGATGACCAGGGCCTGGCCCTGCCGGTCGGACAGGCAGGCGAAATTTGCGTCACCGGCAAGCACATCATGGCCGGTTACTGGAAGGATCCGGCAAAAACGGCCGGGGCCTTGAAGGACGGTTGGTACCATACCGGCGACATGGGCTACATGGACAAAGACGGTTACGTATTTTTAACCGACCGCAAGGCGGACATGATCATTTCCGGCGGGGAAAACGTCTATCCCAAGGAGACCGAGGATGTCCTTTATCAGCATGCAGCCGTGGCCCAATGCGCCGTGGTCTCGGCGCCGGATTCCCGCTGGGGGGAAATCGTCAAGGCGGTGGTGGTTCCGCAACCCGGCAAAACAGTCACCGAGGAAGAGCTGATCGCTTTCTGCAAAGAGCGGCTGGCCGGGTATAAATGCCCCAAGTCGGTTGTTTTCTGGGACAGGTTGCCCACATCCATTATCGGAAAGGTTTTGAAAAAGGAAATAAAAGCGTCTTTCTGGCAGGGGCATGACAGAAGTATCGGATAGCTACTGAATAATACACAAGAAAGCATTATATGAGCGGCTGATTTCATATGAACCGTGAAGATTAACCGGTCTGTTTTGGATGCAGTAAAATTAAATCAAAAAGGAGAAATTCAATGAAAGACAAGCAACCGATGGATCAAGGTTTGGTGGACAATGTGTATGCCCCGATATTTGAACCGATCACGATCAATGGGTGCGAGATAAAGAACCGCATCGTCATGTCGCCTATGAACTGCAATTACACGGCACCGGATCACTACATCAGCAAGCAGCAGATGGCCTATTACGCAGCCAGGGCTAAAGGCGGAACCGGTCTCATCATTACCGAGGCGCAGGCGGTCTCCACGTTACCCTGCGCGGACACTTACCGCAAGTATAACAATCCCTATTTAACCGATTATCGCTATGTCCCCCTGCAATCCGAGCTGACGGAGCATGTGCATTCCTTTGGCGCCAAGATTTTCGCCCAGCTTTTCACCGGCCCCGGCCGGCAGGGAACCAGTGATATCGGCGCGGCTGAACCGGTATCGGCATCACCCATTCCCTGGCGCTGGCAGTTTCATAAGGCCATCAATGGCTCAATGGATATGAAGGTTTTAAAGGGGGCGATCCGGTATGCGGGATATTATGGCGCGATTCCTGATATTGAGAAGGATCCCGAGGCATTCATCGCCCTGGTGGATAAGATTCCCATGATGCATATGATGGGGCAACCGGTCAGGGAAATCACCAGAGAAGAGATCAAGCAGCTCGTCATCGATGAAGGCAAGGCCGCCAGACTGGCGAGATTGGCGGGCTATGACGGCGGGGGGGTCCCTGCCTGTCATGGCTATCTGGTTCATTCCTTCCTGGTGGAGCGGTCCAACTATCGAAAGGATGAATATGGCGGCAGTTTTGAAAACCGTATCCGTTTTCTGCTGGAGCTGATCCGGTCTGTGCGAAGGAACGTAGGGCCTGATTATCCAGTAGGGGTGAGATTCTCGGCCTCCGACGACTTGCCCGGCGGGTATGATCCCCATGTTGCCGCCATTATAGCGAAACGAGTGGAGGAGGAAGGAGCGGATTTTATCGATCTGTCCGACGGTTCATATGAGGCTATGAGCGATTTTCTGCCCAACACCGAAGGGCAGGTTATAGATAAGTCCGCCATCATTCAGGCGGCAGTTAAAATTCCGGTCATGTGCCCATCCGTGCATAATCCCAAGCATGTCGCTGACGTTTTGAAGAGCGGTAAAGCCAGCATGATTCTGCAGGGCCGCCAGCAGCTTGCGGATCCCGACTGGGTCAACAAGGTGAGGGAGGGCCGAGAGAAAGAGATTATCAAATGCAGCCGCTGCAATCTGGGATGTATCATCCGTTTTGTAGCAATGCTTCCGGTGCGGTGCATTAAGAATCCGCGGACAGGGCAGGAGGAGCATATAGAGGAATATGCCCGGCGCCCCATCCTGCCGTTGAAGGATCGTGTCTGGCAGACAGCCTCGGATTGGGCACGTAAGGAATTGTCCGAGACGTGGGAATACACCGAGCAAGAGATCAAGGAGATAATGAAGCCGTAAGCAAATGCAGATGAAATCCGTTTTATAGAATTATAGACAGTAATAATGAAAGAAGGAGTCTCCTATGACCGAAAAAATAAACAGCGACGGATTTTTTAAGATAGACCCGGAACCGCACCTTATCGGGAAGAATGGATCATACTATGACTATTTTCCCGGATATCAGATGTGGTGGAAGGCGATCGAAAATATTTCCCGGCCTTTATTTACAGGGACACATCCCGACATTTTGTTAAAGGCGGCGGTAGGAATGGAGGATTGGGAAACGCAGAAAAATCCGGACCCTTCCAACCTCCTGCGTGCCATGGATAAATACGGCGTGGACATTGCCTGCCTCCTGCCCGAGTCGTGCATGGATACCTGCGGCTATTCGGGTCGGTTTTGCACGAACGGAGAAATGGCCGAAATCGTGGAATCCAATCCGGAGCGCTTCATGTATCAGCCCAATATGTCGCCTATCAAGTTCAAGGGCGTAAAGAACACCATCAGGGAGTTGGAATACTGGGTAAAGGAAAAGAAAGCAAAGATATTCAAATATCTTTGCACCGAGGATACCTACATCAATGATCCGGACCTTTGGCCGTTCTATGAAAAATGTCAGGAACTGGGCATCGTTCTTGATATCCATACCGGCATGTCATGGTGCCCGCCACAGGCAAGCAAGTATGCGAATCCCGTATTACTCGACGATGTGTGCCGTGATTTTCCCGAACTGAAGATCGTGGCCTTTCATATGGGGTACCCCTATTGTGATCAATTGAACATGGTGGCCATGGGGCATGCGAACCTCTATGTCTGCTTGAGCCTCCTGGTCCCCTGGGCGGTCACCGCTCCCCGAAAATTCGCTAAAATCATCGGCGAAGCCCTGCGGTGGGTAGGGCCGGACAAGATCATCTGGGGGACCGACTATGCCGGCTATGCCGTCCAGATCAAAGGCGCCGTGGAGGGGTTGCGGAACTTCCAGATACCCGAGGACATGCAGCTGGGCTATGGGTATCCGCCCATCACGGATGAGGACAGGGCCAAGATATTCGGCGGTAACCTCGGCCGTCTACTGGGAATCGATACGACCCAACGACGGGTGAAATAAGCCGGGGGAACAATAAAAACAAGAGGGCTTTCCGCCGTTCATAAAACATATTCACTGATAAGAGAGGTCGTCATGAGTAACGAAGCGTTGTTCAAAGAGATCCAAATCGGAGATGTTACCCTGAAAAACCGCATCGCCATGTCGCCCATGAACATGGGCTATACCGGGCCGCTAGGGTATCCCAGCCAGCAGACCCTGGCCTGGTACGCCACCCGGGCAAGGGGCGGGTTCGGCCTGATTATCACCGAATGTGTTGTCATGAATCCCCATCGCTGGCGGGGATGCGATAGCCTGAATCCCGGCCTGTTGATTGACCAGCGTTATTACCGCTTCTGGAGTGAGCTGGTGGAACTGATTCATTCCTATAAAAACGCCAGGATATTCATGCAGCTCTCACCAGGCTGGGGCCGGCAGGGGCATCCGGCCCACGAAACGCCGGATGTTCCCTCCGGCGCGCCGTCGCCGGTTCCCATGCACCTGGATGCCAGAAATATCAACAAGGGATGGGAACGGCAGTTGAAACGCCTGGCGCCGGACCTGGATGACCTCCTGGCGGCCATCGGTCTTACCAACGGATATGACGATATTCGCAATATGGATGATGACGCCTATGGAGCCCTCCGACCCCTTCTGGCCGGGTTGATCCGGGAGCGCATGCCGGAAATGCTCCATGTGTTGGACGGAGACATGCCCCGGGAAATGACCGTGGCTGAAATAATTGATCTGGAAGACCGGTTTGCCGTTCAAGCGAGCGCTGCCTATAAACTTGGCTTTGACGGCATTGAAATCCATTCCCCCCACGGGTACCTGATTCACCAGTTTCTGTCCGCCCGTTCCAATAAGCGTCAGGATGAGTACGGCGGCAGTTTGGAAAACCGGGCCCGGTTCCTGTTGAACATCATTGAAAAAACACGGAAGAAGGTCGGCCCGGACAAGGCTTTCGGCGCCCGGTTCTCCGGTGATGAACTCATGCCCGGCGGTCTCAGCCATGAGGAAGCCTGCCAGGTTGTGGCCTGGGCCCGAGACGCGGGCATCAATTTCGTGAACGTGTCCCAGGGCTCTTATGAAAACCCGGGGGCCGGTTTCGCGCCGGCCGGGGAAAACGAATTTACCCGCTGGGCACCGGGGTTTTCCAAGGCATCCGGCGGGCTGCCGGTCATCACCCCAAATTTTAAAACCCCGGAAGTGGCGGCCAAGGCCGTTGCCGAAGGCAAGACCGATATTGTGTCGCTCGGCCGCCAGTCCATTGCCGACCCTTACTGGCCGGCCCAGGTCAAAGCAGGGAGGGAAAAAGACATCGTCAAGTGCAGTCGCTGCCAGAATTGCTACATGAATCTGTTTGAATCCCGCTGGATGCATTGTACGGTCAATCCCACCGCCGGAAAAGAAAAATTTTTCCCCGAATTGTGGCTGGCCGGTTCCGGGCTGGCGGAAAAGGCCGAAAAGTTTATTAAAAGAACGCAGGGGTTGGAGCAGATATAACGACCAATATATAGGAGAAGGAATATGACCGAACCCAGGGATGATTATTTCAAGATCGACCCCGAACCCCATTTAATCGGCGATATGACGCACATCAACCATTTCCCCGGGGTCCAGATGTGGTGGCGGGCAATTGACAACATCGCCCGGCCCATGGTGACGGGCATGCCGCCGGAGGCCTTCGCGGGACTGGAAGAGTGGGAGATGATGAAAACGGCCGACCCGCAAAAGCTCCTGGCCGCCATGGACAAATACGGCGTGGACATCGCCTGTCTTCTGCCGGAATCCATGATGGACACGACCGGCTATACCAGCCGCTGGGTTTCCAACGGTGAAATGGCCAAAGTGGTGGAATCCAACCCGGACCGTTTCATGTATCAACCCAATATCAGTCCCATCAAACACAAGGGTGTAAAAAACACCATCTGGGAAATGGAATACTGGGTCAAGGAAAAAGGCGCCCGCATCTTCAAGTTCTATCCGCCGGAAGACACCTATATTAATGACCCGGAATTGTGGCCGTTCTACAAGAAGGCCGAAGAGCTGGGCATTGTCCTGGATATTCATACCGGATTCTGCTGGGTGCCGCCGGGAAAATCCAAGTACGCCCTGCCCATCCAACTGGACGATGTCGCCCGGGATTTCCCCGCCCTTAAAATCGTGGCCTTTCACATGGGCTACCCGTACTGCGACGACTTGAACATGGTGGCCATGGGGCATCCCAATGTCCATGTCTGTCTGTCGCTGCTGGTGCCCTGGGCCATCTGCGCCCCGCGGAAATTCGCCAAGATCATCGGCGAGGCCCTTCGCTGGGTGGGGCCGGATAAAGTCATCTGGGGGACCGACTATGCCGGATTTGCCTTTCAGATAGCCCAGGCGGTCCGGGGCATGAGGACCTTTCAGATACCCGAAGACATGCAGCAGGGGTATGGCTATCCCGCCATCACCGACGATGACCGTAGAAAGATATTCGGCGGCAATTTAGCCAGGCTGCTGGGTGTCGAAACCCGGCGGCGGGTTTGAGCGTTTTTGATCAAAGCGGATCAGATAGGCGGCTTGAACAAAAGCAGGAAGGAGCTCTTATGAAGAAGATCTTCAAAACAGCAATTGAAAAAAAATTTGTGATCATATGTTCCATGATATTTCTTGTTTCCTTTCCTGAAAGCGTTTCGGCTGCGTCAGGCAATGATGTGGAAGCTCAAATAACAATAAGGGAAAGTTTTGATGCTTTGTGGGCCGAAAAAACGTTTAATCAGGATCTAAAGAAGAAACAACAGGCGCTTAAAAAACGGCTTGAGAATCGTTCTTTAAATAAAACCGACCTTGAAAGAATTGTTTCGAAAACAGTAATGTCCCTGTTAAATCAGCAAAAAACAACCAGATACGCCTTAGCTGAAATTCCTGAACAAATTAATGATTTTCTTTCCCCTTATTTGGAATGGGAAGAACTGAGAAAAATTATCTGGAGCAGAGCGGCATCAGCTTTCGGAGAGGGCAACCAGTTTGAATTTACCGTTGGAACCCTGGCTCCGGTTGGCACTCCCTGGCTTGTCGTGCCGGAAAAATTGATGTCCGAAATATCACAAATGAGCAACAACAGGGTTGCCTTCAAAATATATTCCAGCGGTGTTATGGGAGAAGATGTTGATATCTTGAGGAAAATGGATATCGGGCAACTCGATGGCTGCGGCTGTACGGCCAAGGGCATATTAACCGCCTGTCCGGAAACATATGTTTTTCTTCTGCCTGGTCTGTTCAATAATTATGAAGAAATAGACCACATTTTTAAAAAGTTCCGGAAAAGGATAGACAAGTTTTTTGAGGAAAAAGGGTACTTACTTGCAGCCCTTATTGATACGGGAAATTTTTATTTGTTTTCAAAGTATAAGATTTCCAGCCTGGCCGCGTTAAGAACCACCAGAACAATGACAACTTTCGGAATCGTTGAAACCTCATTGTATGAAAACCTCGGGATCACGCCCATGCCTGTTTCCATAACCGAAGTCATATCTTCTTTGAGTACCGGTATGGGCGATACCATTGCGTCTCCTGCGTCATGGATGCTTGGAATGCAGTGCTATCAGTATGTTAATTTCTACGTCGAGAAGCCTTTGTTATATTCGCCCGCAGCTATTATTGTCAGGACTGGGATAAATGACAAATTGAAAAACAAACTTAAATTATCTGACATTTTAACCCATAACCTTCAGGAAATGATAGTATTTGAATTCAGCTCAATCGAAGATGAGTGGAAAGCTGATACCAGAAAGTTCGAAAAAAAATGCCTGGAAGCGTTTACTACCAAGACAGGGATGAAAGCGTTGCCTCTTCCGTCGGAAGATAAAAAAGTTATTGAACAAATGGGGCAAAAAGTCTGGTCGGATCTTGCCGGCAAAGTTTACTCCAAAGAACTCTTAAAAGATATTCTTCAGGCCTTGAAGGATTATCGCCAGGCAAAACAATAAATGACGTTATCGGGTAGAACAGCCTTGGTGACAGGGGCCTCAAGAGGCTTGGGCAGGGCCATTGCCCTGGCCCTTGGCGCGGCAGGCGCCAATGTCGCAGTCACGGACCTGCTGGTGGAATCGGAGCGCCCCGACAAAGAGCAACTGGGCCGTTACAGCATCCTGGCCGCCCATTTTGCCGGCGGCGAAAATGTCCGGACAATGTCAACCGCCGAAGAAATAGCGGCCATGGGCCAAAAAAGCCTGGCCCTGAAAATGGATGTGACCGATCCGGATCAGATCCAGAAAGCCGTGGCGCAGGTTTCCGAACAACTGGGTGAACCAGATATTCTGGTGCGCAACGCCCGCGTCATGGACAACATAGCTACCATGGCACACCAGAACTTACAGTTGTTTGAACGGGACCTGAAGGTCAATCTGACCGGCTCGTTCAATTGCATCCAGGCGGTCTGGCCGTATATGAAAAACAAGGGCTGGGGGCGCATCATCAATATTTCTTCATTTGTCGCCGTAAGCGGCGCTTTTGCCCAGCCGGGTTACGGTGCTTCCAAGGCCGGGCTGATCGGTTTGACCCGATCCCTGGCCCTGGAAGGGGCCAGGCACGGAATCACCGTCAACGCGGTTCTGCCCGGTTTTATCAAAACAGAAGCCGTTCAGCTCCATGATCCGAAAATGCTCGACCGGATCAGGGCGCGAACGCCCATGAAGCGTCTGGGTAAACCGGAAGAAGTTACGCCATTGGTCGTTATTCTGGCGGGCGAAGACGCCGGTTTCATTACCGGGGTTGCCATACCGGTCACCGGCGGCGCCGATCTGTTTGTGTTTTAGCTGCCCATGAATCATCGAGAAAGGAAGAGCGGATGATCGTTATTGGTGAAAAAATTAACGGTACCCGCAAGGCGGTAGGTCATGCCATCCAGACGCGTGACAGCGAAACGATTCAGGCGCTCGCCAGGGTCCAGGCCGATGCCGGTTGCGATTTTCTGGATGTGAATGCCGGTATGCCGCCGGACCGCGAACCGGGCGATATGGTCTGGCTGGTGAAAACCATTCAGGCGGTATGTGAAACACCTCTTTGCCTGGACAGCGCCAATCCGGAAGCGCTCCGGGCCGGCCTTACATCTATCAACGCGCCGGCCATGATCAACTCGGTCAGCGGCGAACAGTCCCGGATTGACGGGGTTCTTCCCTTGGCCTGCGAGTTCGGGACAAGTTTGATCCTGCTGCCGCTGGATGAGACCGGTATCCCCAAGACAAGCGACGGACGAATGGCCATTGCGGAAAAGCTGGTCAGACTTGCAAAAGCAGGCGGGTTATCCGAAGACCAGCTATATATTGATCCCCTGGCCACCGCGATCGGCACGGGAACCGACGCGGCCATGGTGACTTTTGAAACCATTGTCAAAAGCCGCAAGGCCTTTCCCGGAGCGCACGTCACCATCGGTTTGTCCAATATTTCTTTCGGAATGCCCCTGCGGTCTCTTATCAATCAAAGTTTTCTGTCCATGGCCATCTTATCCGGGCTGGACAGCGCCATCATGAACCCCAATGACCGGCAGTTAAGAGGAGCGATGCTGGCCGCGGAGATGCTGAGCAACAAAGACAGGTACTGTCAAAAGTTCAGCCGCGCCTATC
>CAYSMV010000250.1:0-10625 GCA_964432245.1 uncultured Desulfobacterales bacterium | reverse complement strand
CGAAGACCCGATCAGAAAATCGCCTGGCTTCCCTTAAACGTCATGGATGCGGCCGCGGTGGAGCAGACGCTGAAAAAAGCGGCGCTGGATTTCGGCCCTCCCGACATTCTTGTTAACTGCGCCGGAAGGGCCCGGCCGGACTATTTTGAAAACATCGACGCCGACCAGTTCAATTCAACCATGAAGCTCAACCTCTACGGCACGCGTCATACCATAGCCGCGGCCCTGCCTCTCATGAGGCCGGGCGGGTATATCGTCAATGTCGCCTCGGTAGCCGGTCTGATCGGCGTGTTCGGGTATACCGACTACAGCGCCTCGAAATTCGCGGTGATCGGTTTTTCCGAAGCCCTGCGGGCGGAATTAAAACCAAAAGGCATAACCGTTTCGGTGCTCTGTCCGCCGGACACGGATACGCCCGGTCTGAAAGCGGAAAACAGAACCAAGCCGGCTGAAACCAGGGCTATTTCAGCGAACGCGCGCACCCTGCCGGCCGAAGCGGTGGCAGGCTGTCTGCTGCGCGGCATGGCGCGAAAAAAATTTCTGATCATGCCGGGTTTTGAGGCCCGCATGTCCGTGCTGGCCAAAAGGCTGTGCCCCGGCCTGGTGGAATGGATCATGAACCGCACCATCGCCCGTATCCATAAAACATCAACAAAAAAAGGAAAACGGTCATGAAACCTTTCGCGCTGATCCGGGCCTGGCTGATGATTTTGACCGGCGCGGGCATTATTCTGTTCTGGATCTCTTTTTTCACCTTCAACCTGGTCCCGGAAAACGCCCCGCCCTGCTACCTGGAATTTGAACACTCCTTTCCGCTCCCGGACGGACTGCTTGCCCTGGGGCTGATCATAGCCGGAGCGCTGGTGTCGCGCGGCCGGCCCGCGGGCGAAACGCTGGCGCTGGCCTGCGCCGGGGCGTTGATGTTTCTGGGCCTGCTCGACATCTCCTATAATTTCCAGAACAACATTTACGGTCTGGGCGCCGGCGAGCTGATCGGCATGGCGGCTATCAATATCTGGTGCGTCGGCTTCGGGGCGCTACTGGCGATTTGGCCGGTCAGATCAACCTGACGAATCATTATCTTATGGTTAATCCCGCACTTCGTTGGAAACCTTATTGCCTAAAAAACCGATCAGAGGTTTCGACGGTTACCTTTTTCTTGGCGCCGTCGCGGAGTCGACGCCCCTGGCGGAATCGGTTTGAATTTGTTTTACTTATCTGGTAAGAGTGCCAGAAAGGCAACTTGAAAAAAACCTATGCGCGGGAGGTCTTTATGGATGACCTGTTGATCATGTCGGCGACGGATATCGCGAAGAAAATCAGGCGGAAAGAAGTTTCTCCGGTGGAGGTCATGGATGTGCACCTCTCCCGAATGGAAGAAGTAAACCCGAAGATCAACGCCGTGGTCGTCCCCCGGTTTGAGGAAGCCAGGAAAGAGGCCAGGCAGGCGGAAGAACGGCTCGCGGGCGAAAAAAAAGAAGAGCTGCCGCCTTTTTTCGGCGTGCCCTGCACCATCAAAGACACCTTTGCCATGGCCGGGCTGCCCTGGGCCGGCGGCTTGTGGAAACGCCGCGCCACGGTTCCGGATTTTAACGCCACGGTGGTGGACAGGGTCAAACAATCCGGCGCCATTATCATGGGCAAGACCAACGTGCCGGAGGCGGCCATGTGGGTCGAAACGTACAATTATGTCTATGGCCGCACCAACAACCCCTATGATCTCTCCCGGGGAGTGGGCGGTTCCAGCGGCGGCGAAGGCGCCATCATCGCCTCCGGCGCCTCGCCCTTCGGCATTGGCAGCGACGTGGGCGGATCCATCCGGTTCCCCTCGGCTTTCAACGGCATTGCCGGCCATAAGCCGACCGGCGGCCGGGTGCCGGGTTTCGGACACTGGCCGGAGGCGACCGGACCGATCGCGATATACAATACTTATGGCCCCATGGCCCGGCGGACGGCCGATCTGGCCCCCCTGCTGAGGCTGATCCAGGGGCCTGACGGCAGGGATCCGATTGTGGAAGACCGGGGATTTGTGTCTCCGGACAGCGTTGACAGGAAAAATTTACGCGTCTTTTATTTCGAGTCCAACGGCATGGTCCGGCCCAGTGCCGATGTCGAAAGGGCGGTCGCCATGTGCGCCGGCGCCCTTCGCGCCGAAGGCCTGCCCGTGGAATACTGGCGGCCGGCGGGAGTTAAGCGGTCTCTTGAAATATGGCAGGCCGGAATGAGCCAGAATCCCAACCCCTTCGTCAATATCATGGGAGACGGGGAACCGATATCCGTCATGAAAGAAACGCTTCTGTTTCTGCTGCGACGCGGCAAAATAACCTTTCCCGGCCTGGGCGTCGCCCTGGTGGAAAAACCGGGCCAGTTTTTTGCCGGAAGAAACCGGAAAATGATCGCCCTGGCCGATGATCTGCGCCGGCAGATGGAAGAACGTCTGGGCGACAACGGCGTCATGATCTGCCCGGTGTTTCCCACGCCGGCGCAGAAGCATCATTATATCTGGAAAGACCTGCTCGGCATCGGCTACTCCGGCCTGATCAATATCCTGGGGTTTCCGGCCACGGTTATGCCGGTGTATTACAATAAAGACGGCCTGCCCGTGAGCGTGCAGATAGTGGCCGCCCGCTGGAACGATCATCTGACCCTGGCGGTCGCGGCCATGATTGAAGAGATCTTCGGCGGCTGGCGGCCGCCGGAAAAAATCGGCTGATGACGGATGAGCGATGAATATTGTACTGACCAATGATGACGGCATAGACTCCCGGGGACTGTCGGTCCTTTACAAGGAACTGTCGAAAAGCCACGCCGTGGTCGTGTCCGCGCCGGCCCGCGAACGAAGCGCCGCGGGTCACAGCCTTTCGCTGCATGAGCCGATGCGTGTCAAAAAACATCCGAACGATTACGGCGGAACATGGTATGCCGTATCCGGCACGCCGGCCGACTGCGTCAAGCTGGGCTTGCTGAAACTGCTGGAATCCAGGCCGGACCTGGTGATCTCCGGCATCAACGACGGCGTCAACGACGGCGTCAACACATATTACTCCGGCACGGTGGCGGCGGCCAGGGAGGCCTGTTTAAACGGCATACCGGCCATCGCCGTGTCCATAGATGGCAGAAATCCGGCCAACTACGACAGCGCCGCCGTCTTTACGCGCCTGCTGGCCGAAAAAATGTCCGCCCGGGGCCTTTCCCGGACCACCCTGCTGAACGTGAACATGCCGGATCTGCCGCTGGACGGTATCGCCGGCGTCCGATTCACTTGCCTGGATATGGCCTGTCCGGGAGACTGGGTAGAGAAACGCCGGGATCCGCGGGGAGGCGCCTATTACTGGTATGGCTACAGCCTGCCCGTGGTAATTGAAAACAGCGGCACCGACCGGGAAGCGCTGAGCAGGCAATATATTTCTATAACGCCTTTACTGTGTGATATAACCGACGAGGCCATGCTGAAAAAATTGAAAGCAATGGATCTGAATATAAAAGACCTTTCTTGAGGACCGGAATAATATGGCAAAAAAAGTATTTGTGTCCGATCTCGCCGCGGGTGACACGGTCCAAGAAACGTTCGCGATCTCCTCGGTAAGCACGGCCAGGAAAAAAGACGGCGCCGGTTTTCTGAAAATGGTGCTGTCGGACCGGACTGGAGATATTAATGCCGTAGTCTGGGACAATATCTCCCGGATCAAGGCCGCGGCCGCGGCCGGCAACTTCGTGGAAGTTACCGGCCTGGTTTCCGAATACCAGAAGGCCCTTCAGCTGACCATCAAGGACATGAACGCCGTTGAGGCGGAAAGGGTCGATGCGGCTGATTTTCTTCCGGCTTCGGGCAAGGATGTCAACGCCATGTTCCGGCGCCTGCTGCGGATAACCGAAGACCTGACATCCCCGGATTTAAAGGCGCTGTTGAATCTGTTCTGGAATGACGATGTCTTTGTGGAAGAACAGTTCAAAAAAGCCCCGGCCGCGAAGCTGATGCATCATGCTTATCTGGGAGGGCTGATCGAACACACCCTTTCGGTGGTGGAGCTGGCCATGGCGGTTTCCCGGCATTATGAAGAGCGGCTGGACCGGGATCTGCTGATAGCCGGCGCGATGCTGCATGATATTGGAAAAACGAAAGAATTCGTTTACGATGTCAAGATTGATTATTCGGATGAAGGCCGGCTCCTAAACCACATCGTCTGCGGCATTCTGATGTTAGAAGAAAAACTCGCGCTGCTGCCGGCGTTTCCCGAAGAAACGGCGCTGCGGCTCAAACATCTGATCGCCAGCCATCACGGCAGCCGGGAATTCGGTTCGCCGGAGCCGCCCAAAACCCTGGAAGCCCTAGTTTTAAACCATATTGATGAAATCGACGCCAAGCTCGTCGGCATTCACAACTTTATGTCGGAACAGGAACCCGGGCAGGCGTGGACGCCGTATCACCGGCCAATGGAACGATTTTTTTACATCGGCCGCAAAAAAGAGAACGAATGATGTTCATAACCCTGGAAGGAACCGAAGGCGCGGGCAAGACCACCCAGCTTCCCCATCTGGTGAGTTTTCTGGAAAACCGGGGTCATGACTGCGTCGTTACCCGGGAACCGGGAGGAACGCCGACCGGGCAGAAAATCCGGGCCCTGCTGCTTGACCCCGCCAATACTGTTATGACGCCGGAAGCCGAGCTGTTCCTTTACGCGGCGGACCGGGCGCAGCATGTCCAGACCGTTATCCTCCCGGCCCTGGCCGCCGGGAAAACGGTTATCTGCGACCGCTTCTACGACGCCACCGAAGCCTATCAGGGATTTGCCAGAGGCCTTGACAGGGAGCTGGTCGCCACGTTAAACCGGATCGCCGCCAAAACATTGAAGCCCGATATAACCGTGCTGTTTGATCTGCCGCCGGAAATCGGTCTTGGCCGGGCCTGGGAACGCATCAACAAGAACGGAACAAAGGCCGCCGATCACCGGTTTGAAAAGGAAAGCATCGATTTTCACAACCGGGTGCGGCAAGGCTACCTGGAAATCGCCAAAAGAGAACCGGAGCGGTTTCTTGTCATCAACGCCGCCGGCAGCGAGGAAAAGGTCAGAGCGGCGCTGCTGGCGGGGGTTGAAAAACTGCTTGGAAAAACCATTAAAGTAAAAGGCGCTTTATGACCACCCTGCTGGACCTTATCGGCCATACGCCCCTGGTGGAAATCCGTCGTCTATGCCCGCGAGCCGGGGTTAAAATTTACGCCAAGCTGGAATATCTGAACCCCGGCGGTTCGATAAAAGACAGGGCCGCGGCTTATATGATCGCCGAAGGAGAGAAATCCGGCGAATTGACAAAAGATAAAATCGTCATCGAAGCCACCAGCGGCAACACCGGCATCGGCCTGGCCATGGTCTGCTCCGTCAAGGGCTACCGGCTCTGCCTGGCCATGTCTGAAAACGCCAGCGAGGAACGGAAGCGCATTCTGAAAGCCCGGGGCGCCGAGATTCTGCTGACGCCCGGTCACCTGGGGACCGACGGCGCCATCGAGGAGGTTTACCGGCTGGTGCGGGAACACCCCGATAAATATTTTTCCACGGATCAGTATAACAACGAGGCCAACTGGAAAGCACATTACTACGGCACCGCCGAAGAGATCTGGCGACAGACCGGAGGTGCGGTGGACACGGTGGTGGCGACGCTGGGAACCAGTGGAACCGCCATGGGCCTCTCGCGGCGGCTGAAGGAGTTGAAACCGGGGATCCGGATCGTGGGCGTGGAGCCCTACCTGGGCCATAAAATCCAGGGGCTGAAAAACATGAAAGAGGCCTATCGCCCTGAAATCTATTCCAGAAAAATGCTCGACGATAAGCCCAACATAGATGACGAAGCGGCCTTTGAAATGACCCGGCGGCTGGCAAAGGAAGAGGGCCTGCTGGTGGGCATGAGCAGTGGCGCCGCCATGGCGGTTGCCTGCGATGAAGCCATGAAAATGGAAACCGGTACGGTGGTGGTCATCTTTCCCGACAGCGGGGAACGCTATCTTACCACTTCACTTTTTGCCGAAAAAGAAACCGTCGACCTTAGGCTTTATAATACCGCCACCCGCCGGAAAGAATCTTTTGCGCCGATCACTTCGGGACGGGCTTTGATGTACTCCTGCGGCCCCACGGCCAACGCCCGCATGAGCCTGGGACATTGCCGCCGGATGGTATTTGCGGACATTCTTTCCCGTTATCTTTCTTTCAGGGGATACGAAGTCAAACACATTGTCAACATTACCGATTTTGACGACGCCACCATCGAAGGGGCGGAAAAGGCCGGCCGGAGACTGGCGGAATTCACCGGCTTTTATATCAACCATATCAAACAGGACATAGAGACGCTGGGCGTCAAACCGGCCGATAAATACCCGCTGGCCAGCGAAGAGTTTCCGGAAATGGTTGATATCGCGGAAAAACTGGTCGATAAAGGCGTGGCTTATGAAAAACTGCGGTCGGTTTATTTTGATATTTCAAGCCTGAAGGATTACGGGGCGCTTTCCCGGGTAGACGCCGATAAAATCAGGCTGGGTGCCACCGTCGATCTTGATGAATACGAAAAAGACAACCCCCGGGACTTTACCCTGCTGAAAAGGGCCCGGCTGGGAGAGCTGAAAAAAGGGCTGTATGTTCAGACAAAATGGGGCAATACCCGGCCTTCGCTGCACCTGCAATGCGCGGCCATGTCCCGGAAATACCTGGGAGACCAGTTTGATATTCATACCGGAAGCATTAACCTGGTTTTCCCGCACCATGAGAATGAACAGGCCATCGCCCGGTCCCTGACCGGAAAAGCTCAGGCAAGGTATTGGGTTCATTGCGAAACTGTTCTGTCCGCCGACGAAACATCAAGCTGGAAGCCAACCGGCGCTACGATTGAGGATGTGCTTTCCGCCGGCGTCTCCGGCAGGCAGTTGAGATACTGGTTTATTTCGGCGCATTATCGAAAACCGCTGGCCTATTCTGAAGAAAGCATGAACATGGCCGGCCGCGCCCTGACCCGCCTGGATAATTGCTTCAGGGCGCTCTTCGCGATTGCGGGGAAAAAGAGCGGGGACAAACCGGACAGTAACCGGGCGCCTTTGCAGGAGATAGACCAGATTCTCTACAATATCCGTCAGGGAATGATCGACGCCATGGACGATGATCTGAATGTCTCCGCAGCCCTGGCCAGTATTTTCAAAAGCGTCAAACAAATCAACGGGTTTCTGACAAAAGGGGCGCTTGACGCCGCGGCCGCAAAAAAAATCCTGGACGCTTTTCAGCAGATCGACCAGGTGCTGAATATCTTTGACTTTTCAAAACCGGCCGCAATCGCCTCAAAGCAGATCCAGGACCTGCTGCGGCAGCGGGAACAAGCCCGGAAAGAAAAAAACTGGGCGCTGGCGGACCGGTTACGGCAGACCCTTCAGGAGATGGGAGTTCCCATTGTAGACATAAAATGCTGAACTTAAAAGAAAAATTTATTATCGAACCGATTGTCTTTCCCTTCACATATCTGGATGCGGACACCTCCGGGATGTTATTGTCCTGTTTTCATCGCATCCGTTTATATGTGCCGACGGATTCCGCGCGCGACGAGTTCTACCCCGAATTGCTGCACCATGAGCGTATTGCGGTGCGTAATCCTCTTTCGGACGATGGCCTTAAAGTGGAGCAGGCCTTCAGGGATTACCGGCAGTGGCGCCAGGCGAACAGAGGAACGGACATCTCCTTTTTCAAGGCACCAAACAGTAAGCCGCCGTTTTTTGACGAAACTACCATTTCATTTTTACGACACGACATTCTGAGCGCCCTTCCCGGCGCGTCGGAGAAAACAACGGATCTACTTACGGCCGCGAGGGTGTTTCTCCGCATGACAAGTAGTTATGACCGTGCCCGGGCGGAAGTCAAGGCGGCGCTGATATCCCAGACCGGAAAAGAGCTGTCCATGCTGGCGGCCCTTCAGGGAGACGACGAGGCTGACGGTGAATCGATGGCCCGGGCAAGCGGAAGCCTGTCGGAAGATCCCGGGGAATTGATGACCGCGGAGCGATTAAAGGCATGGGCCATGCTGGCCGCCGGAGAGGAACCCCCCGGCCCTGTTTTTGCAACCCCCAGCCGGGCCGTGCTGGCGGCCGTAACGGACCTTTTGGGAAGCCGGGCCAGAATATGGGAGCACATACCCGTTCCAGGCGATGGCCGGCGTCGGGGCCAGGATGTTGATGAACAATGGCTGGGCGGGCTGGATGGTTTTCTTTCCGGTCTGCAGCAAAAAGGCAACGGCGATTTGGGCACGCCTCCGGCAGTGGCCGCCGACAGGGTGAGCGCTCTTTTGACGATTGTTTATCTGGCTGAGATATCTCCCCGGTTTTTCCTGGAAATACTACGCGGAAAACCGCCGGAAAGCGCGAAAACCAGACAAACCGGCGAGCCGGAATCCACCATTATCGCGGCCGTCCTGCCGGCCTAAATATTTTTTTACATGAACATCGTTAAACTCTTGACTTTGTTTTTTATGGTGATATAGAAGATTTCTCTATTATTCATATTCGAGAACGCGAAACAATAATTCTGTGTCAAGGCTGACCAGTAAAAACACATTCAACTAAAAGGAGGCGGTTAAAATGGCTTATAACGTAACGGTTGATGAAGACAAATGCACGGGTTGCGAAGAATGCGTTGACAATTGCCCGGTTGAAGTATTCGAGCTCCAGGACGAAAAATCAGTGCCGGTGAATATGGAGGAATGTCTTGGGTGTGAGACCTGTGTCGAAGTTTGCGAACAAGGTGCGATTACCGTGGAAGAAATATAACGGGGACGCGCGTTTTTTTATTGATCTTTTTTTGTCTTGATATTTCCCGGCTTTTACCTTTTGATAAAAGCCGGGATTTTTGTTTTCCAGCGTAAATTTTATAAAATCGTCGTTCAATGAATCAAATCGATTCCGTCAAATACCCCCTCATGGCCCTGATAAGGCAGCCGCTTTACACGGCCTCACTGACCGACGTCGAAGGCACCGTCGTCAACTCCCTCCGGGCCTGTCCCGACGTCATGAAACCTGAGAAAGGCGCCGCTATCGCTCTGGCGGTCGGCAGCCGGGGCATAGACGCTATTGACCGGATCACCGCCGCCTGCGTTAATTTTTTTAAAAATATCGGCTGTTTGCCATTTATTGTTCCCGCCATGGGCAGCCACGGCGGAGCGACCCCCGAAGGCCAGGAAAAAATCCTGGCCGGCCTGGGAATAACTGCGGCGACCATGGGTGTGCCGATCCGCTCGGACATGTCCGCCACATCCATCGGCCGGCTTGCCTGCGGCATGGAAATTTTTGTCGGCCGCGAGGCCCTGGCCGCGGATTATATTTTCCCCATCAACCGGGTCAAACCCCACACCAAATTTATCGCCGAGATTGAAAGCGGCCTGGCCAAGATGCTGGTGGTGGGGCTGGGCAAGGCCGATGGCGCCGCCGAGATGCACCGTTATGCCGTCACCGAAACGTTTGCCGTCATCCCCCGGGCCGCGGCATACATTATCGGCGCCGGCCGTATTCTGGGAGGGCTGGCGATTCTGGAAGACGGCCGCGGCAAGGTCGCCCGTCTGGAAACCGTAGCGCCGGCCGACCTGATCGAAAAAGAAAAAAAGCTGCTGGCGGAAGCCTACGAAAAAATGGCCCGCATCCCCTTTGACAACGTGGATGTCCTGGTGGTGGACCAGATTGGAAAAGATATCAGCGGCATCGGCATGGATTCCAATGTCACGGGACGGCACCGGGATATTACCGGCGATTTTTTTGTAGCGCCTCACGTAAAACGGATATTTGTCAGGGATCTCTCCCCGGCCAGCGACGGCAACGCCAACGGCATCGGCCTGGCGGATTTCACCACCACGCGGCTGGTCAACGCCATCGACAGAAAAAAAACCCTGGTCAACGCCCTGGCGGCTATATCACCGGAAAAAGCGGCCATCCCTATCGCGTTTGATTCCGACCGGGAGGCGATTCTCGCCGCCGCCCAAAGCTGCGGGCTTCCTTCCGCCGAAGCCGCCCGAGTCATCTGGATTCGAAATACCCGGCAACTGGAAACATTGATCGTTTCCCGGGCGTTTGAGCAGGAGATCAGGCGAAACGTCGACCTTACCATGGCAGGCAACTGGGAGACGATGGCTTTTGACGGTCAGGGGAACCTGATCAACGGGTTTAATAAATGATCGGCGATATGGGCTCCGGAACAGGCCGGGAAAAGCGCGTTTTATGGTTTGATACGCCCTGGGGACAAGCCTGCCTGACATACTCACTTCAGCCTTTTTCCATAATATGCGTTACACTTCCGGGAACAGGAAAAAACGTCCGCCCGGATTCAAAAATGACATCAACAACGGCGCCTGCCGCGGCGATTCGCGTGGGGCGGATGATCGCGTCTTTTTTCAAGGGACAAAAGCCGGAAACGATTCCCGAATCCTGGCTGGCGCTGGACCAGTTGACCCCCAAAGAAAAAAAGGTCTTAAAGGCTGTCCGGCGCATTCCCTACGGCCAGACGCGCACCTATGACGAAATCGCCAGGATGTCCGGCTTTCCCGGCGGCGCCAGGTTCGCGGGCAACGCCCTGCATAAGAATCCCTGGCCGGTCATCATCCCCTGCCACCGGGTG
>CAYSMV010000249.1:0-3394 GCA_964432245.1 uncultured Desulfobacterales bacterium | reverse complement strand
GGAAAAGAAGTTTATCGCGGAAGCCGCGGCCAGCGATCTGGGAGGGCTCAAGGGGCACCGCTCCGTCGGCGGCTGCCGGGCCTCCATTTACAACGCCACGACCATCGAGTCGGTAAAGACGCTGACGGATTTCATGAAAGATTTCGAGCGGGAAAACGGTTAGGCCGCTTGATCGGTTTCCCCCTTAACCCCCTACATAAGGAAACAGGATGAACCTCAAAGCCGCGGTTATTAAACACGACCTGGCGCTCGATATTGATGCGGTCTGCGCTCGAATCGCTTCGACACAACGGGAGAACGGTGATATCCCCTGGTCGCCCGGAGACAAGACAGACCCCTGGGATCTGGTGGAAGCCGCCATGGGCCTTACGATCGGCGGCTTTTTTGAAAGAGCGGAGGCCGCTTTCCGCTGGCTGCAAAGCAAACAAAGATTAGACGGCAGCTGGCATGCCTCTTACAGAAACGGCCTGCCGGAAGACCGCACCTTTGATACCAACATGAGCTCTTATATTGCGGTAGGCCTTTTTCATTACTACCTGATTACCGGTAATATCCATTTTTTAAAGGCCATGTGGCCGACCATGAGCGCGGGCATCAATTTTGCCTTAAGTCTTCAAACCCCGAGGGGCGAGATCTATTGGGCAAAAAGCCCGGAAGGGAAAATCGACCCCATGGCTTTGCTGACCGGATCCAGTTCGATTTACTTCAGCTTGAAATGCGCCCTGGCAATTGCCCATGTACTCGGTACCGACATGCCGTCATGGCGACAGGCCCTGACGCGCCTCGGACATGCCATTCAGTATCAGCCGCACCTTTTCAATATTACCAAATCGCGGTTTTCCATGGACTGGTTCTATCCCGTACTTTCCGGCGCGGTTACCGGACCTGACGCCCAGAAACGGATCGACAAACACTGGAAAAAATTCGTCGTCAAGGAGCAGGGCGTAAAATGCGTGGCCGATGAACCGTGGATTACGATTGCCGAATCCTGCGAACTCGTCATGGCCCTGGCCGCCATGGGCAACGACGACCCTGCCAAGGTCCTCTTTTCGTGGATTCAGGACAAATGTTTTAATGACGGGTCCTACTGGTGCGGCTTCACCTATCCGGATATGATTGTCTGGCCGGAAGAAAAGGTTACCTGGACCAATGCGGTTGCGCTGATGGCCGCGGACGCGTTGTACAACCTGACCCCGGCCGGTCGCATTTTCAACCATACGTTCTGGAAAACCGAATATTCGTTTCTGTTTGAAACTGCCGCAAAAAAATAAAAAAAGCCTGTTGCGAAAAGATTTCCGCCCATATTATCTGAAAAAATTTTACGTAACATTAGAGCGTGGTTACGTAAACCATTTCCTGCGCCCGCAGTTTGAGTCCCTGGGCGAACACTTCTATTTCATGCAGCCCTGGCATGTTGAAATTTTCGGACCGCATATTTATCTGGGCAATCATATCACCGTCATGGCCGCCCGGGACCATAAGGTCAGATTTTCCGTCTGGGCGGCAGGCGGAAACGTGGAAGGCATATCCGTGGGCGACGCCTGCCTTATCTGCCCGGGGGCAAGAATCAGCGCTGCCGGAAAAATAACCATCGGCGACGGAACCATGCTGGCCAGCGGCGCCTATGTGACCGATTCCGACTGGCATGACCTCTACAACCGGGTCAGCATCGGCGAAGCCGAGCCCGTGACGATCGGGAAAAACGTCTGGATATGCGACAACGCCATCGTCTGCAAGGGAGTAACGGTAGGCGACAACAGCATTATCGGCGCCAGGTCGGTCGTTATCGACGATGTTCCGGAAAATGTCGTCGTGGCCGGCAACCCGGCCAGAACCGTCAAAAAACTGGACCCGGCCAGAAAAATCCGCACCCGCACGGAGTGGTTCCGGGATCATGAAAAAATATCCACGGGATTCGACACGCTTGACAGGCACATGCTGAAGGACAACACGCTCCTGCGATGGTTACGGCACCGGATGTTTCCCAGAAAAGGCGAATGACCATATAAAAATGGCGCCCGGAAAACGAATGCCGGGCGCCATTTATGAATTTTTAGGGTCCGTTGTTTACGCCGAGACCTCTTCCTTCACGGTGATGGCGATCTTATACAAAACCGTCAGGATCAGAAAGCCGGCGCCGTAAACCCCGATGGAAATGATGACTTCCGGAATCGTCGGGATGTAGTCGATCACATGATGCAACGGCGTGGGGATAAACCCTCCGGAGATCATGCCCAGCCCCTTGTCGATCCAGATACCGGCAAACAGAATAATGCAGGAGAAACAGAGCACCATTTCATTCTTTCTCAAGGCGGGAACGAGCAAAAGGATAATAGCCAGAATCATAAGAAACATCGAGGTCCACATCCAGGGCACCAGCGCTCCATGGCCGTGCAACCCGAAAAAGAGATATTGCAGATGCTGGGTATGGCCGGGGATCTGACTGTAAAGAGCGACAAACACTTCGCACCCGAAAAAAAACACATTGGCGATCAGGGCGTAGGTCACGATCCGGGCAACCCCCTGAATGGCTTCCCGGCCGGCGTCAAAAGAAGTAAACCGCCGCATGATCAAGGCCATGATAATAATCAGGGCCGGGCCGGCGGCAAAGGCCGAAGCCAGAAACCGGGGAGCCAGGATCGCCGTCAGCCAGAAATGCCGCCCCGGCAGGCCGCAGTAAAGATAGGCCGTTACCGTATGAATGCCGAACGCCCAAGGTATGGAAACATAAATCACGGGCTTGACCCACTTGGGCGGCGCCACGGCGTTCCTTTCCGCCTCCAGGACCGTCCAGCCGACAACGACATTGAGCAGCAGGTAGCCGTTCAACACGATCATATCCCAGAACAGCATGGACTGCGGCGTAGGATGCAGGATGACATTCATGGCCCGCATGGGCTGACCGAGATCGGCGATAATAAACATCAGGCACATGGATACGGCCGAAATGGCCAGAAATTCACCCAGAATCGTGATCTTGCCGAACACCTTGTAATTATGAAGATAATACGGCAGCACCAGCATCACGCCTCCGGCCGCCACCCCGACCAGAAAAGTGAATTGGGCGATATAAAAACCCCAGCTCACGTCCCGGCTCATGCCGGTAATGCCCAGTCCGAGCTCGAACTGCTGCAGATAAACAAGAAATCCGGCACCGGTAACGGCTCCCAGGGCAATCAGCAGCGCCCAGTATTTTTTGCCTCCCTTTAATGCTGTATCAAGCATGACCACCTCATATTCATGATAAATTGCTAAATGATGTAATAAACAGACGGCTCGGTTCCCAGCGACGGGCTTCGACGAATAGTATAATTTTCCCGCAGCGCCTGCCTGACATTCGAATCCGGATCATCCAGATCTCCGAAAATAATAGCTCCGTTGGACGCTTCCACGC
>CAYSMV010000248.1:0-1768 GCA_964432245.1 uncultured Desulfobacterales bacterium | reverse complement strand
CATGCGCTTTCCGGTTACTGGTCCAGGCGAATCAATGACGAGCATAGATTCATTTATAAGGTTTCTGATGATGCAATTTTGATTGCTCAATTGAGATATTACTACTGATTCTTCTTATAGCCCTCCGATGGCGCGGCGCGAAGCCAAGCGCAGCCAAGGCTTCCACAAACTTAAGGAGAAGGATAAAGGGCTTTAAAGGGACGCCATACATATTTCCGGCAAGCGATCAAAACAGCATCAGGAGAAGATCCGCGGCATATTCCGCCAGCCGATAACCCGGCCGGAATCTCTGGCATAATCCTTTGTCCCGCCGTATACCAGGTAACAATTGTCCGCTGGCAGGCCGGATATTTTTTGAAAATAGTTGAGCCCCTTGAAAAAGTCGGGAACAATCGTTTCGCCGGATTTGATCTCAATCGCCCGCGGGGTGCCGCCCTCTTCAATCAGCAGATCGATCTCATGGCCGGTGCTGTCCCGCCAGAAAAAGGCGTTTGATCTGGCTCCGGAATGGAACCGGTGTTTGATATACTCGGCGATCACGAAGGTTTCAAAGATATTGCCCCGCAGATAATGAGAATGCAACTGATCGGCGGATTGAATGTTCAGAAGGGAACACAGCAACCCGGTATCAAAAAAATAGAGCTTGGGTTGTTTGACGATGCGCTTGTTGAAATTTTTATGATAAGGCTTGAGAAGAAAGACAATAAAACTCGCTTCCAGTATGGATATCCATGCGCTGACCGTCTTATAGTTGATTCCCAGTTCATTGCCCAGCCCGGAGAGATTCAGCAACTGGCCGGTCCGCCCCGCGCACAGCCGGATAAACCGCTGAAACGCGGTCAGATTACCAATGTTTTTGATGCTCCGGACATCACGTTCGATATACGTCTGGATATAGGACGGATAATAATCCGGCGCGGCCATTTGCCTGTCATAAAGAACCGGATAGGTTCCGGCAAACAACAGCTTGTCCGCCCCCTTGGTCAAAAGCCCGGCCTTATCCAGTTCTTTCATGCCAAAAGGCATCAGATGAAGTACCGCAACCCGGCCGGCCAATGACTGGGTGATTTTTTCAAGAAGAAGGAAATTCTGTGAACCGGTCAGAATAAACCTGCCCATCTCCCGCGACTCATCTACTACCACCTGGAGAAAAGAGAAGAGTTCGGGCAGTTTCTGCGCTTCATCAATAACAACCCCTTTTGGGGCGAAGGACTTCAAAAACCGGATGGGATCTTCTTCAGCAGCGGCCCGGTCATTCAGATTTTCAAAATTCACATACGCATAACGCGAAAACAATGCTCGAGCCAGCGTTGTTTTCCCGGATTGCCGCGGTCCAGTCAGGGAAACCACCGGAAATGTTTTGGCCAGGGATAAAATTTTTTTGCCCAGAGACCTGTCGATCATTTTTTATTCCCTTTTCGGATAATCTGTTGCCTCTCAGGATAATCGTACAAAACAGGAATGTCAATCCTATTTAGTTTGATTTATGGGTGCGTAAAAAAGATAAGAACTCGCTTTTTTGGCCATCATCTATAGCAAGGCCGGCTCCAGCTCCTCCCAATGCGCGGATACGCATTGAAAATAATGGCTGGCGGCGGGATTTCCGGGCTTGTAAACAGCAGGAAGAGTCCGCTCCGGCCTGATGGCTGACGCCGTTGCCGCGAACATGCGTCAGCTCGTATAATGGATGAAAACTACGGCAACAGACCGGATAAAGGCGGAACGTGGATGAGACATCGGCTACCCTCCATGGTATGTGATGAAAGAC
>CAYSMV010000247.1:0-2733 GCA_964432245.1 uncultured Desulfobacterales bacterium | reverse complement strand
GCGCGGCGGGCTATGCCAGGGAATGGAACGTGGAAAAGCACTGGCGGGATCTGAAGACCCTGCGGCTGCACCTTGGCGGTAAAACGCCGGTGGAAATGGATATCGCCAGGCGTTTCTATGGGGCTTCAGAAGTCTAAAGTAAAATCAGAGGATAAAAACAAAACGATGAAAGACCCGAACCCGTTTTTTGAAAATATGACGTCTTCACCGGCCGAAACATATGTCAGAAGAATTCTAAGGAATTTCGTAGACCGGGACATCATCCCCGATAGAAGAAAATTTGACGAAGACTGGAAGGATCACAAGCTGATAGAGCCGGCCTTGAAGAAAATCATGGTCGACATGGGCTTTCAAAAAGCCCTTTTTCCGGCTGAGTTCGGGGGATGGAATCTGGGCCAGACAGACTACCTGGCAACGTTCGCGGCCTGGATGTTCGAGGAAATTGCCAGGGGTGACATGGGGATATCAGCGGCCTTCGGGACCTGTTTCTGGCCTATCGGGGCCATAGCGATAAAGCCCCATGTCAACAGGAGACTATGCGCGGAATTCGCGCCCATGTTCGTCGATTCCAACCGGCCCACCTTTGCCGCCCTGGCCATGACCGAACCGCAGGGCGGTTCCGATATCGAAAACCTGGAGGTCGTCCACGGCAAAACCATCCAAACCAGGGCGGAACTCTCCGGCGATCACTGGATTATCAACGGTCATAAGCTGTGGCCCACCAATTCCGGGGGCGTGGCCGATCTCTTCGGCGTGATATGCACCACCTCTCCCGGGTCAACCGATGAGCGGGACCTGGCCCTGATCCTGGTGCCCGCCGGCACCCCCGGCGTCACCCAGGGCAATCCCTACGAGAAGGCGGGTTTTGCCTCGGATAAAAACAGCGATGTCTGGTTTGAAAACGTCCGGGTCCCATCCTGGTACAGGGCCTGGGGGCCGGAGATGGATGCCCTGGTATTCAAGGAGATGCTTGCCCTGGGCATGATGTCCGCGGCCTTTTCCCTGGGCCCGATGATCAATGTTTACGAGATACTCTATGCGTTCTGCTCCGAAAGAACGCTTAATGGCAAACCGCTCAGGGAGCACGACGCGGTAGCCGCCGAGCTGGCTGATATTGTTACCTGGGTGGATGTCACCCGCTCGGCGATTTACCGCCTGGCGGCCATGCTGGACAGGCCCGATCTGTACGGTCCCCGTTATTCCCCCAAGCTGCTTGCCAAGGCGAGGTTGACCAAGATGTTCGCGGCCGAACAGGCGCTGAAGGGTTGCGAGAAGGCTCTGGATATATTGCAGGCCTACGGAGCCGACAGAACCTGGGACATCGAAAAGCACTGGCGGGACCTGAAGATGGGCCAGTTGTATGAAGGGGGGCGTCAGCTGGCCCAGATGGATACGGCCAGGTATTTTTTTGACTGCCAGACGTTATAAAAAAAGGCGAGTACCCAGATCGGCGTACGAGCTGATTCAAAAAAGGCGTATATAAAATGCCCTGGCCGAACCCGGAAAAATTTTTTGGTAAGGATGCCTGCAATTTATGCGGGGAATGCCTTCATCAATGCGAGTTTCTGAGGCTTTCCCACAAGGAAGCCAGGCAGGAGATGGTACGCCTTGTCAAAGGGAAAGAAACAAAATACGTCCTGCAGAAGTGCCGGTCCTGCGGCCGGTGCAACGACTATTGCCCGCGGCATATGGATGTCTTGACATTGATCGTAACGCGGCAGTTTGAAAAGCATCAGAAAAAAGGCATTCCCGTCAAATGCCTGTTCGCCCTGCCCCTGGTAGACAATAATATCTGGACATCGACATACAAATATCTTCCGGAAGAGGAAAAAGCCCTCCTTGAGTCCTGGTCCGATGTGCCCGCGAAAAAAGAAGTGATATACGCCGGATGCGCCGCGCGTCTTTTCCCTTATCTTCTCGACTCCAGGCTGTTTAAAAACACGGGTATCATGGGCTCGCTGGGCTTCTGCGGCGGCGGCATGCATTACCAGGCCGGCCTGTTGAACGTGGTTGAATTCCTGTCAGGAAATATCGCAAAAAAGCTGCAAAACTCGGATATCAGAAAATTTGTCATGGTTTGTCCCAGCTGTAACTTTATGTTCAGAAGAATCATGCCCGACTACCTTGATATAAAGTTCGATTTTAAAATGCAGTCAATACCCGAATGGTTGTGGGAAAATATCGAAACCGGAAAAATCAAGATCAGCAGAAAGATCGGCAAAAAGGTTGCCGTTCAGGAAGCCTGCCACGCCAAAGCCGGGAATCAGCTGTCTGCCGTAAAAAAAATTCTGGACGCCATCGGCGCTGAAATCATTACCATGGAAAACAACAGCGCGGAGGTCGACTGCTGCGGCATGGGTGCGGTCGCTATTCATTTTGACCCTTACACGATGCTTGCCAATGGCATCAATCAGTGGAAAAAAGCAAAAAAAGCAGGGGCGGATATCATGCTCACCTATTGCCCGGGATGCCTGCTTGTTCTTGCCGGGGCAAAGAAGTTTTATCCCGGCCGGATGGATATCTATCACGTTATCGAACTGGTGCAACTGGCCATGGGAGAGACGCCGGCCCACCGTCATCGCCGGATGGCTTCCAGAAGCATCAAGGGAATGGTCATCAAGGGGTTTCCCCGGATGTTTTCCGGCAAAAGGCTTTTGCCGGAGGCGGTGCTGGAACAGGTCCGTTCGAATATTAACCGTTTATAGTCACCATTAAGGGATAAAGGAGAAGGGA
>CAYSMV010000246.1:0-14327 GCA_964432245.1 uncultured Desulfobacterales bacterium | reverse complement strand
TGGCTCAACGGTATCACCTGCTTCTTCAGCCGCGGATTCCGGCGCCTTTGCCTCCGCGGGGGCTCCCGCCCCGACCTGAGCCCCCGCCTCCGGCTGATCCGCCGTCGTTGCTTCCACGGGTTCGTCTTTTACCTCAGCTTCGGGGGAAGACGCCGACGGCTTGTCATCGGTCGCGGGTTTTGCTCCAGCCGGCGTAACCAGGGCCTGTTTTTTTGCCGGCTTGTCTTTCTTCTTTTTCTTTTTTTCTTCCTTGTCCGGAACGATCAGCTCAACTATTGTCATGGGAGCCGCGTCGCCTACTCGTCTGCCGGCCTTTACAAGCCGCGTATAGCCACCCGCCCTGTCACCGAACAACTCATCGGCCCTGTCAAAAAGTTTGTGCACAACGGTCTTGTCGTTCACAATGGCCAGCGCCTGACGCCTGGCATGCAGATCGCCTCTCTTGGCCAGTGTTATTATGTGATCCGCCCATCGCCTCAATTCTTTGGCTTTGGTATCGGTGGTACGAATCTGTTCATGTTTTAATAATGACGTAACCATATTCCGGAACATGGCGTTTCGATGACTGCCTGTTCTGCCCAGCTTTACGCCTGCTTTGCGATGTCTCATTACGACTTATTCCTCTTCACTGTTCTCTTCTTCCTGCGGCTCAAACCCCTCCAGATTCATCCCCAGGGAAAGGCCCATTTCAGCAAGCAGTTCTTTGATCTCGTTTAAGGATTTTCTGCCGAAGTTTTTCGTTCTCAACATTTCGGCCTCCGTTTTCTGCACCAGTTGATAAATCTTGTCTATCTTCGCGTTCTTCAGGCAATTAGAACTTCTTACCGACAATTCCAGCTCATTAACGCTTCTGTTGAGGTTCTCATTAAACTCCTTACCCTGGCCGCCTTCATCTTTTTTCGAATGCTCCGGTTCCGCGCTTTCATCAAAATTAATAAACACCGTCATCTGCTCTTTTAGAATCTTCGAGGAAAAGGCAACCGCGTCTTCCGGCAAAACACTGCCGTCGGTATAAACTTCCATCGTCAGCTTGTCATAATCGGTTTTCTGCTTAACCCGGGCGTTGCCGACAACATAACTGACACGTCTAACAGGTGAGAATATCGAATCGATGGGAATCGTCCCCGTCGGCGCGTTTTCATCCCGATTTGATTCGGCCAGATGATATCCCTTACCGACCTTGACCGTCATGGTCATTTTCAAAGCAGCGCCTTCGGACAATGTGGCGATGTGTGCCTCGGGATTAAGGACTTCAACCTGCCCGTCGGGGCTGATGATATCGCCCGCCGTGACCACGCCCTCTTTTTGCGTATCAATCTTCAGCTGCATGGGAGCGGCGCTATCGGTCTTCAGCCGCACTTCCTTCAAATTCAATATGATCTCCGAAACGTCTTCCAGCACACCTTCAATAGTCGAATACTCGTGCATGACGCCGTCTATCTTTACGGCCGTGATGGCGGCTCCGTGCAAAGAAGAAAGCATTATCCGTCGCAGGGCATTTCCGATGGTGATGCCATAGCCCCGTGCCAGGGGCTCACAGACAAATTTTCCATAGAACGGCGTTGAGGTCTCTACCTGAATTTTTTCAGGCCTGATGATCTCACGCCAATTCATGTACATCAATTCGTTTAATTCATTTTCCATGGTTATCTCCCAAGTAAGCTGCGAAGAGATATATTTAACGCCGGATTATTGAATATATTTCCGCGAACCGCCTTTTACCCGTAGGTTTATTGAAATTCAGACTTCGGCCTATTTGGAATAAAGCTCAACAATAAACTGTTCCTGAATGGGGATAGTAATATCCTCCCGTGTCGGCATACTCTGTACGACACCCTTTCTATTCTCTTTTTCCAGCAACAACCACTGAGGAATACCGCGCCGCTCAACCGCGGCCAGAGAATCGGAAATGACCTGAATATTGCGACTTTTTTCCGTCGGCTCTACTATATCGCCGGGAGAGGTCAGATATGACGGAATATCTACTTTCTTCCCATTCACCATAAAATGGTTATGCCGGATCAAATGCCGGGCCTGAGTTCTGGAATTGACAAAACCGAGGCGATAAACAACATTATCCAGCCGGCGCTCCAGAAGCACCAGCAGATTGGTCCCCGTGATACCCTGTTGGCTATCCGCCCTATCAAATGTACGCCGGAACTGGAGTTCAGACAGTCCGTACATACGTTTTACCTTCTGCTTTTCGCGCAACTGAACACCATAGGGAGAAAATTTCGTGCGCATCTGGCCATGTTCCCCGGGCGGATATCCCCGGCGGTCAAAGGCACATTTATCGGAATAGCAACGATCCCCTTTGAGGAATAATTTTAAATTTTCACGCCTGCAAAGCCTGCAAACCGATTCACTGTATCTTCCCAATTACTGCCTCCTTCCAAGGACTGCTCTCTTTACGTTCGAAGAGGACATCATCCGCTTCTCGATACTTTATACTCTCCGCCGTTTGGGGGGGCGACACCCGTTATGGGGAATAGGTGTAACATCTTTTATAATGGTAATACTCAATCCGGCGGCCTGTAACGCGCGAAGGGCTGATTCCCTTCCCGGGCCGGGACCCTTCACATATACCTCGACCGTTTTCATGCCATGAGCCATGGCCTTTTTTACGGCGTCTTCGGAAGCCGTCTGCGCGGCAAACGGCGTGCTTTTCCGCGCACCTTTAAATCCACGCCCCCCGGCGGAAGACCAGGCAATCACATTGCCCGCAACGTCCGTTATGGTGACGATGGTATTATTAAACGTTGACTGAATATGCACCACTCCCGATGAGATATTCTTCCTCGCCGCCTTCTTTTCCTGCGATCCTTTAGCCATATAGCAAACCCTGTCCGTTGAATTTTAACGTATTATTTCTTTTTGGTGGCCGCGCCTTTTTTCTTTACAGCGGTCCTTCTGGGACCTTTCCGGGTGCGGGCGTTGGTACTGGTCCGCTGCCCGTGAACAGGCAGCGATTTCCTGTGTCGCAATCCCTTGTAAGAACCGAGGTCCATCAGCCGTTTAATGTTCATGGAGACTTCCGTCCGCAACTCACCTTCGACCTTGAAATCGTTGGTGATAACCGTCCTGATGTCATTGACTTCGGAATCGGTCAGCTGACCGACCTTGGTGTCATAGTTTATATTCACCAGGTCCAGTATTTTCCTGGATGTGGTACGACCGATGCCGAATATATATGTCAGTCCTATTTCGACCCGTTTGTTTTTCGGTAAATCTACTCCAGCGATTCTTGCCAAAACACGATCCTCCTGTTTTTACCTATCCCTGTCTCTGATTGTGCTTCTTATTAACACAAATGATTCTGACGACGCCTTTTCGACGAACCACTTTACAATTGCGACACATTTTTTTTACCGATGCCCTGACTTTCATAATTCCAGACTCCCTGATAATACAAAAAAAGCGGTAGATGTCACCACCTGTCTGCCGTATCCATAATTTACTTGGAACGGAATGTTATCCTCCCCCGGGTAAGATCGTAGGGAGAAAGCTCTACCGTCACCTTGTCTCCCGGCAGAATTTTTATAAAATACATCCGCATCTTGCCGGATATATGCGCCAGCACCTGATGTTTGTTCTCAAGTTCCACCTTAAACATGGCGTTCGGCAATGTTTCTAAAACAATGCCCTCAACCTTTATCGCCTCTTCCTTTGCCATCTAGTGCCAGACCTCCAGTTATTGAGCTACCGCGTCCTTGCAACTCTTTTTTTCAAAAAGCCCTCGTAGTTTCTCTGTATCATGTGAGATTCAATTTGGGCGGTGGTATCCACCATGACCTGGACAACAATCAATAACGCCGTTCCTCCGAAATAAAACGGAATATTGAACCGGGTCATCAATATCGAAGGCAGAACGCAAACCGCGGACACATACATCGCGCCGCCGAGGGTGATCCGCGTTAAAACCTTGTCGATGTAATCCGCCGTTCGTTTTCCGGGGCGAATCCCGGGTATGTAGCCGCCCTGTTTTTTTAAATTCTCCGCCACATCATCGGGTTTAAAAGTGACCGCCGTGTAGAAGTAGCAGAAGAAAAAGATAAGCGCCACATAAAAAATATCATAAAGCACATATCCCGGCATTAAAACGGATGAAAGGCTCTGAACAAAAGGTATCTGAATAAATCCCGCCATGGTGGCCGGAAACATCATGATCGAGGACGCGAAAATGGGGGGTATAACGCCGGACGTATTTATTTTTAATGGAAGATGAGTACTCTGCCCGCCATACATTTTTCTACCCACGACCCGTTTGGCGTACTGGACCGGTATGCGACGCTGGCCCTGCTCCACGAAAATAATAAAGGCCACCACACCTACCATTAAAACCAGAAGCACGATCATCCCGAAAATACCCATGTCGCCGGTAATCATCAACCGGGACGTATTGGCAGCCGCCGCCGGCATGCGTGCGACAATACCGGCACAGATAATCAGCGAAATTCCGTTCCCGATACCGCGCTCCGTGATCTGTTCGCCCAGCCACATGATAAAAGCCGTTCCGGCGGTCAACGTAATAATGGTCATGATCCTGAAAGACCATCCGGGCTCTATCACCGCGCCCATTTTCTCTATACCAACGGCGATCAAAAAACCCTGAATAACACTCAGCACGACGGTCCCATAACGGGTATACTGGGTCAGTTTTTTTCTACCCTGCTCACCTTCCTTTTTCAGTTGTTCCAGATAAGGAACGGCCACTGTTAAAAGCTCGATAATAATAGCCGCGCTGATGTACGGCATAATACCCAGCGCGAAAATTGACAGCTGTTCCAGGGCACCGCCGGAAAACATGTTGAACATCCCCAGCATGCCGCCCTTATGCTGTTCAAAAATCTGGGCCAGGATATCGGCGTTAATCCCCGGCGTGGGGATCTGAACGCCGATCCGATAAACCGCCAGCAGCGCCAGAGAGATCAAGATCCTTCTTTTCAACTCCGGTATCTTGAATATATTCTGATAACCGCTGCCAAACATTATTGGATTACCTCGACGCTTCCCCCGGCGGATTCGATCTTCGCCCGGGCGCTCTGACTGACCCGATTCACCTTTATGGTAAGGGGCTTACTGATTTCACCCTGACCAAGCAGTTTAACGCCGTCGGCCTTGTTTTTGACAAGCCCTTTTTCCCGCAAGAGCTTTTCGTCGACCACGCTGCCGCCTTCAAAACCGGCCAAATCCCGGATATTGACGGTCGCAATCCGTTTCGCGAAAATATTCGTAAACCCGCGCTTGGGAAGTCTGCGCTGGAGGGGCATCTGGCCACCTTCAAAACCCGGGCTGACGCCGCCACCGGATCGGGCGTTCTCGCCTTTCGTCCCCCGTCCGGCGGTAGTTCCCCACCCCGACCCCGGACCTCGCCCGATACGTTTTTTTGCTTTTCTCGATCCCTTGGCCGGTGACAATTCGTTAAGTCTCATCAACATCCTCCCTGTTCACCGCCACGAGATGCGAAACCTTATCAATCATCCCCCGCACGGAAGGCGTGTCTTGAAAGCAGACGGTCCTGTTCAGTTTAGTAAGGCCCATGGCCCGTAATACTCTGCGGTGTTTTTCCGGCCTTCCAATCATGCTTTTCTTCAATGTTACGCTTATGGAACCTGACATTAATCTACGCCTTTATTAAATCCTATAATTCTTCAACCGGTATGCCGCGTCGCGCCGCGACCTGCTCGCGACTCTGAAGCTGCCGTAACCCGTCGATCGTCGCCCGGACAACATTATGCGCGTTGCGCGTCCCCATGCACTTGGTCAGGATATCGCTGATCCCGGCGGCTTCCAGAACGGCACGAACGCCGCCGCCGGCGATTACACCGGTTCCTTTTGCGGCCGGTTTTAAAAACACTTTACCGGCGCCATATCTGCCGGTGGTCGCATAGGGGATCGTCCCCTCGACCAGCGCGACGGAAATCATTTCCCTTTTCGCTTTTTCAGCGCCTTTACGGATGGCCTCCGGCACTTCGGCGGCCTTGCCCAGGCCGTACCCTACGTTCCCCTTGCCGTCTCCCACGACGACAACCGCGCTGAAACGAAATTTACGTCCACCTTTGACGACCTTGGCTACACGTCTGATGTGCACTACATTATCGATCAACTGAATTTCATCTTTATCCTGTTTTAACAAACGACCGCCTCCTCATCTCTGTACGGTTTCTTTTTTCCTTTTTTATAAAAACAAACTGGATCATTCCGCAGCTAACACTTCAATCCCGCCTCGCGCGCGCCTTCCAGCACGGCCTTCACCCGCCCGTGATACAAGAAGCCACCCCGGTCAAACACTACCGCGGTGATTCCTTTTTCCAGCGCGCGTTTTGCCGCCAGCTTGCCCACATAATTCGCCCGTTCGATTTTCTTTTTTCCGGCGATCTCCGTGTTTTCTTTTACCGTCTTCTCGTTCGTTGACGCCGTCACAACCGTATGCCCCCGGGTATCATCTATAATCTGGGCGCAGACATGCCGCGCGCTCCTGAAAACGCTGAATCTGGGACGCTCGGGCGTTCCATGGATTTTTTTCCGTATTCTGCTTTTTCGTCTTCGACGTAATTGCGTTTTTATGCTTGTGGCACTCATATTCAACCTTTATCGTTTAGGCTAGGCCGTTTTCCCGGCTTTTCTTTGTATATACTCATCCACGTATTTAATGCCTCTCCCTTTATACGGTTCAGGCGGCCTGAGCCTTCGGATCGAGGCGGCTGTGTTTCCCAGAAGCTCTTTGTTCATACTGGATAATGTCAGCACGTTTTTTTCGGCTCTGGCTGAAACGCCCTCCGGCAGCTCAAAATTTATGGGATGAGAAAACCCGATATTTAAAACCACAGTATTCCCTTTGACTTCAAGCTTGTAGCCGATCCCGTTAATCTCAAGAGCGCGTTCAAAATTCTTGTCAACGCCCTGCACCATATTATTAACCAATGATCTTGCAAGCCCCTGAAAGGCAAGAGTTTTTCTGTCATTATCAGCGGCGATAACGCTTATCACGTTACCTTCAATTTTCAAATCGATATCCTGATGCAGGTTACGCGACAAGGTACCGTTCTTCCCCGTTACCGTAACACACTTATCGGCATAGGAAACCTTAACCTTATCCGGTATTTGAATCTCTTTTTTCCCAACTCGAGCCATCCTAAACTCCTCTTTCTACCAGACAGTGCAGAGAACTTCCCCTCCAATGTTTTCCTTTACCGCTTGCTTGTCGGTCATTAATCCTCTGGAGGTCGACAATATCGCGATGCCCATTCCGTTCATCACGGGAGCAATGTCTTTCTGCTTTGTGTAAACTCGGCGCCCTGATTTGCTCACCCGCTCAAGACCGTAGATGACGTGGTTCTGCAACTTGTCAAATTTCAAATAGATGCGCAGCACACCCTGTTTATCATCCTTGATAAATTTATAGTTTTTGATATACCCCTGTTCTTTCAGTATGGCCGCAATCCCTTCATTTATCCTTGAGCCGGGTATATCAACGCGATTATGCTTGGCCTGGCCGGCATTCCGGATCCGCGTCAGCATATCCGCAATAGGATCATTCATCGACATATTCTTCTCGCCTTTCTTTAACGCTCTCTTAACTCTTTTCCTGCTTCTTCGTTACCAGCTTGACTTGGTCACCCCGGGAAGTTTTCCGTTTGACGCCAGTTCCCTGAAACAGATACGGCAAATCCCGAACTTTCGCAGAAACCCTCTGGGTCGCCCACAGAGCGGACACCTGTTGTATCGCCTGGCGCTGAATTTAGGCTCCTTAAGGGCCTTAAGCATAAGGGCTTTCTTTGCCAAAATTATCCTCCCTTGCAATAAACACTTAGTTTTTAAAAGGCATCCCCAGTTCCCGCAGCAATTCCCTGGCTTCATCGTCGGTCCTGGCGGTGGTGACAATGGTGATGTTCAACCCTTTAATTTTGTCAATTTTGTCATAATCGATTTCAGGAAACACAATCTGCTCTTTCATGCCGATTGTATAGTTGCCGCGACCATCAAAAGCGTTTGCCGGGACGCCGCGGAAGTCACGCACCCGGGGCAGGGCAATATTAACCAGCTTGTTATAAAAATCATACATCCGGTCTTTACGCAGGGTCACCATACAGCCGACGGGCAGGCCCTTTCTGAGTTTAAAAGCCGCGATTGCTTTTTTCGCGCGCCGGATAACCGGCTGCTGACCGGAAATCGCCCGCAATTCTTCCACCGCGGAATCCAGAATTTTAATATTGTTAATCGCTTCTCCCAGCCCCATATTCAGGACAATCTTCTCCAGTTTGGGTACCTGCATAAAATTTTTGTATCCCAATCGTTCCTTTAAACGGGGAGCCACTTCATTGCTATAAAATTCCTTAAAGGATGACATCACTGCTCCTGTATATTCCGACGCCTATCAATCAATCAATACTTTCGTTGCACCTGGCGCAAACCCGGATCTTACCGCCGTCTTCCAGCTGTTTGATCTTAATTCTGGCCGGTTTAACGCATTTGTTGCACATCAGCATCACCTTGGACCGGTGAATGGCAACTTCTTTTTCAACGATACCGCCTTCACGAAACTGGACATTGGGGCGCTTATGGTGCTTCATTATATTGATGTTCTCCACCAGCACCCTGTTCTTTTTGGCATCCACGGACAGCACCTTGCCGATCTTCCCCCGGTCCTTTCCGGATATGACTTTTACCTTGTCATTCTTTTTTATATTCAACTTATCTTTCGACATCTCACCGTCTCCGTTTCCGCGAAAAAATACCCGTTACAACACTTCAGGCGCCAATGATATGATTTTCATGAACCTTTTTGCCCGCAACTCCCTGGCGACAGGCCCGAAGATACGAGTCCCCAGAGGTTCGTTATTACCGCCGATCAGCACGGCGGAATTATCATCAAACCGGATAAAAGAACCATCCGGTCTGCTGATCTCTTTTTTCGTCCGGACGATCACCGCCTTCAAGACATCCCCTTTTTTTACTTTTGAGTTAGGGATCGCCTCCTTCACGGAAACGACGATAACATCACCTATGGTGGCGGTCTTTCTCCTGGATCCCCCCAGCACTTTGATGCAGTAAACAATCTTAGCGCCGGAGTTGTCGGCGACCTTAAGCCTTGTTTCAACCCGGATCATTTTTCTCTTCCTTTATACTCAAACGGCCTTCTCAAGAACACCGGACACGCGCCATCGCTTGGTACGGCTTAACGGCCTGGACTCCGTAATCACGACCCTGTCCCCTACCGCGCATTGATTGCTTTCGTCATGCGCCGCGAATTTGGCTTTCCGCCTCACGTATTTTTTATAAACCGCATGTTTGACAAGTCGCTCCACCTCTACCACGACTGTTTTGTCCATCTTGTCGCTGACGACAATACCCTCGAGTCTTTTTTTAATCCCTCTCTCGTCCATGCTTTCCTTACGATATCTTATGATTTTATATGCTTATTCATCTCGGTTTTGACCCTGGCGATATCCCGCCTGGTCTGTTTCAGGGCACTGGTATTCTCAAGCTGCCCGGTTCCATGCCGAAAACGCAAATTGAAATAAGCCTCTTCCAGTTCAGTCAGTTTCGCTTTCATTTCATCGGCGCTTAATGCTTTGATATCCTCGGCTTTCATTTCAACTCTTCCCATCTGACGAACTTTGTTTTTACAGACAACTTATAAGCTGCTAGACGCAGGGCCTCTTTCGCCACCTCTTCCGACACGCCTCCCATTTCGTAAAGAATTTTCCCGGGACGAACAATCGCGCCCCATCCCTCGGGGAGGCCTTTACCTTTTCCCATCCTTACTTCGGCCGGTTTCTTGGTATATGGTTTATCGGGGAAAATACGGATCCAGGTTTTTCCGCTTCTCTTGGCGTATCGAGTCATGGCGATACGGGCCGCCTCGATCTGCCTGGCGGTAATCATTCCACATTCCGTTGCCTGTAATCCGAACTCCCCGAAATTCAGAGTGGTGCCGCAGAGCCGGGTCCCGCGCATTCTACCCCGCTGCTGTTTTCTATATTTTATTTTTTTAGGACTTAACATAACCGTCTGCTCCAGCTTACCGCTTCATCAAGATTTTTTTCTTTCCTTTTTTAACACCTCGCCTTTGAACAAAAACACTTTAACCCCTATCAAACCGTAAGTGGTTTTGGCCTCTACAAAACCGTAATCGACATCGGCTCTCAACGTATGAAGCGGTACGCGGCCTTCCTTGTACCACTCGGTCCGGGCCATTTCCGCGCCGCCCAGGCGACCGGAGCAGATAATCTTTATCCCCTTGGCGCCGAACTTCATAGAAGACATGACGCACCTCTTCATGGCGCGCCTGAACGCCACCCGCCTTTCCAGCTGGCTGGCGACATTTTCGGCAACAAGCTGCGCGACCATCTCGGGCTTCTTGACTTCCTGAATATCGATGCTTAAGTCTTTTCCAGCCACGATTTTCTGGCTTATTTCGTTTTTAAGCTGCTCTATTTCAAGCCCCTTTTTCCCGATCACGATACCCGGACGAGCGGCGAAAATTCTAAGCCTGATGCGATTAAAAGAGCGTTCAATCTCCACCTTTTCAATGCCGGCATGTTTTAATTTTGTTTTAACAAACTCCCTCAGCTTGAAATCCTCCAGAATGAAATCAGCGTACTCTTTATCAGCATACCACTGCGAGTCCCATGTTCTGATAATCCCGAGTCTTAACCCGAGTGGATTTACTTTCTGACCCAAAGCATCTTCTCCTTTTTTAAACCGATTCTTCTTTCAAAATCACGGTAATATGACTTGTCCTTTTTAGTATTCTTGAAGCCCGACCCCGGGCACGTGGTCTGAACCGTTTCAGCGACGGCCCCTGATCAACGCAAACATTCGTTATCACTAAAGAATCTACATCCATGTCTTTTTCTTCAGCGTTGGCTACAGCCGCCCGCACTGTTTTGGCGAGCAAACCGGCCGCTTTTTGCGGCATGAACTTAAGCCTGTCAAGCCCTTCCTGCACCGACCTTCCCTTAACGCAATGGATCAACCGTCGAACTTTCTGCGGAGAAGTACGTAAATATTTTGATACCGCTCTTATTTCCTCCATGTCGCCTATCCCTTAATTCTTCTGATCCTGTATCGCCCTGTCTATTTCACCTTTGTCTTTTTGGAACCGGCATGCCCGTAAAAAGTCCGGGTGGGAGAAAACTCACCCAGCTTATGGCCCACCATATTTTCCGTGACAAAAACCGGCACGAATTTTTTCCCATTATGAACAGCAAAAGTCAGCCCGACCATCTCCGGTATGATTGTCGATCTTCTGGACCATGTTTTTATCACCTGACTGCTTTTGGTACTCCTGGCTACGGCAATCTTTTCCTCAAGAACAGAATCGACGAAAGGCCCTTTTTTTAAAGACCGTGGCATAAACTTTTTCTCCCTGTCCGTTTTATTACAACGGTAACGGTTATTCTGGTTTTATTTTTTCCGCCTGTTAACGATGTATTTATCAGTTGTCTTGTTCTTTCTGGTGCGGGGCCCCTTGGTCTTCCAGCCCCAGGGGGAACAGGGGTGCCGCCCGCCGGACGATTTTCCTTCCCCGCCGCCCATGGGATGATCAATCGGGTTCATGGCGACGCCGCGCACGCTGGGTCGTATCCCCAGCCAGCGAGCGCGTCCCGCCTTGCCGAGAGAAATGTCATCATGATCGACATTGCCGACCCGACCTACCGTCGCCATACAGCGGGACAATACCTTTCTCACCTCTCCCGAAGGAAGCTTGACCAATGCGTATCTCCGCTCTTTTGCCATTAACTTGGCGTAAGCGCCGGCACTGCGGACAATCTGACCGCCCTTTCCAAGCTTCAATTCAATATTATGAATTTCGGTGCCCAGCGGCATGCCTTCGATGGGCATGGCGTTTCCCGGCTTCAGTTCCGCCTGGGAGCCGCTCATAACAAGATCACCTACGCTGAGATTCACCGGCGCCAGAATATATCGCTTTTCGCCATCCCTATAGGAGAGTAAAGCGATCCGCGCCGACCGGTTGGGGTCATATTCTATGGCCGTCACTTTGGCCGGTATGTTTTCCTTATCGCGTTTAAAATCGATAACCCGATAATGCCGTTTATGACCGCCGCCTCTCTGCCTGCAGGTAATACGCCCGTAAACGTTACGGCCTCCGGTTTTATGCAGGGGCTTAATAAGGCTTTTGACCGAAGGCTTCTTTTCCGTTATCTCTTCAAACTTTGAATATTCCTGGAATCGCCTCCCAGGAGATGTCGCTTTTACTTTCCTGATACCCATTTACATCCCTCCGGATCAGACACCCTCAAAAAAATCGATTCGCTCACCGGGCATTAATGTTACTACGGCTTTTTTCCAATCCCGCCGTTTCCCGAGGTGCCTGCCCATCCGCTTCTTTTTACCCTTCACCTGCATCGTGCGAACGGCGGCTACCCTGGTTTTAAACGCCTTTTCCACGGCCCTGGCGATCTCCACCCGGTTCGCCCGCCGGTCCACCTCAAAGGTGATTTGATTGACCTTTTCCTGCTGAATATTCGTCTTTTCCGTATTCACCGGCCGTTTGATTAGATCATACGCCAACATTTTAGGAAAGCCTCCCTTCGATAATCGCCAGTGCGGATTCCTGCAAAACAAGATGCCGGTATCTTAAAATATCGTAGACATTCAGCCCCTCGCACCTGAGGACCTTTACCCCGGGAATGTTTCGTGATGACAGCTCAAGCATCTCGTTTTTCCCGTTCGTCACAAACAAAACGTTATCCTGTCCCAGCGCCTTCAGCATCCCGGCCACGGTTTTTGTCCGAATGCCGTCAAGCTCCAGCTTATCGACAACCGTGACCTCGTTCGCCTTGAATTTGCTTGCCAGCGCCATTTTTAAAGCTGTTTTTCTTGTTCTCTTAGGCACGTTGTAATCATATTTGCGGCCATTCGGACCAAACGTAACGCCTCCGCCTTTAAGCAATGGAGACCGGATATCCCCGCGCCGGGCCCGGCCCGTCCCTTTCTGCCTGAACAGCTTGACGGTGCTTCCCCTGACGTCGGAACGACTCTTGGCGGACGCCGTGCCGGCCCGTTTGTTTGCCAGCTGCATGACCACCACCTCGTGCAAAAGACTTTCCTTAACCTCAACATCAAAAATACCGTCCGGAAGCTCTGCCCGTGAAACAGTCTCGCCATTCATGTTTTTAACTTCTGTCGCAGCCATACTTTTTCTCACCCAATCTTTCCTCGCCGGCAATCGAATCTCATTCGCCTCGTCGCACTTGTCCGTCACACTTTGCTGATTTGAACCAGCCCGTTTTTACAGCCCGGCACGGCCCCTTTTAACAGAATCAGGTTTTCTTCTTGCCTGATATCGAATATCTCTAAATTTTTAAAAGACTTACGGCTACCGCCATATCTTCCCGGCATTTTTTTCCCCCGAGTTACCCGGCTCGGCCAGGCACTGCACCCGATGGAACCCGGCAAACGATGACAATGACCGCCATGTGTTTTTCTGCCGCCGCCGAATCCATGCCGTTTTACCACACCTGAAAAACCGCGCCCCTTGGTCGTTCCGGTAACCTTAACGCGCTCCCCGACGGAAAATATCAGGGGCGATACGACCTGACCGAGGCTGTACCCTTCCGGATCATCCACGGAGAATTCCCTTACATAGCGATACCCCCGGCCGCCGCTTTTATTAAAATGCCCCGTCAAAGGTTTATTGACTTTACCGGCTTTTTTCTCCAGAAAACCAAGCTGAAGCGCGTTATAACCATCCGTCGCCGACGTCTTTATCTGGGTCACCACGCAAGGGCCGGCCTCCACAACCGTGACGGGAACACATCGACCATCATTCGAAAAGATTCCGGTCATTCCCAGTTTTCGTCCTAAAATACCTTTACACATAATAGCAGTCGTCCCCTATGTCCCAGCTATAATTTTATCGCCACATCCACGCCGGGCGACAGGTCAAGCTTCATCAGCGCGTCAACCGTCTGCTGGGTCGGCTCCAGAATGTCCAAAAGCCGTTTATGCGTCCGAATTTCAAACTGCTCCCGGGACTTCTTGTTGACATGCGGTGAACGCAACACACAGTACTTGTTTGTCCTCGTCGGCAACGGAATCGGCCCCAGTACTCTGGCCCCGGTCTTCCTGGCCGTATCCACGATATCCAGGGCGGATTGGTCCAGCAACTTATGATCATACGCCTTAAGTTTTATTCTGATTTTTGTGTTCATCATCTTTCAGACTATCCCAAAATTAAAAACAACGCTGCGCTTTATTATTCCAGGATTTCGCTGACGACGCCGGCGCCGACCGTGCGCCCGCCTTCGCGAATCGCGAACCGCAGCTCTTTCTCCATGGCAATCGGCGTTATCAAG
>CAYSMV010000245.1:0-13163 GCA_964432245.1 uncultured Desulfobacterales bacterium | reverse complement strand
GACGAGGCCTCCATGATCGATACGGTCCTGATGTACCATTTAATGGATGCCGTCCCGTTCAAGGCCAGGCTGCTCATGATCGGCGACGCCTTTCAGCTTCCGCCGGTCGGGCCGGGGAATCTGCTTTCCGATCTGATTGAATCGGATAAAATCCCGGTTTATTACCTGAAGGCTATTTTCCGCCAGGCCGCCGAAAGCGGCATTGTCACAAACGCCCATCTTGTCAGAAACGGAGACACCCCCGAGCTCAAGCTCCTCGATAAGCACGCAGACAGGGATGCCGCCTTTTATTTCCTGGAACAAACCGACCCCCAACAGGTGGTCTCCGCCATTGTCGCGCTTTGCACGAAAACCCTCCCCGAAATGTTTCAGTTTAATCCGATCGCGGATATTCAGGTCTTGTCGCCCATGCATAAGGGAACGGCGGGCACCCTCGCCCTCAACCAGAAGCTCCAGCATGAACTGAATAAGGCGTCCACCTCCATCTCAAACGGCGCCAACTCCTTTAAAACCGGGGACAAGGTGATGCACCTGAAAAACAACTATCAGAAGGAGGTCTATAACGGGGATATCGGGACCATCACCCGCATCGACACAAAAAAAGGACTTCTCCGGGTCGACTTCTATGGAAGGGAGGTCGGCTATGCTATTGATGAGCTGGATGAGCTGACCCTGGGGTATGCCATTTCCGTTCACAAATCCCAAGGGTCTGAATACCCCGCCGTCGTCATGCCTCTGATTACCCAGCAGTACGTCATGCTTCAGCGAAACCTGCTCTACACCGCCATCACCCGGGCGCGGGAGCTTGTAGTCCTGGTCGGGTCCCGAAAAGGACTGGCCATCGCATTAAACAACAACAAGCCCCAGATGCGGCGCTCAGCTTTGGCAAACCGCCTGCGGTCGCGCAACCGGTTTTTCCCTTGAACGAAACCGCCGATTCATATATGGTTTTCGGCAAATCGAATAATGCGCGGAGAGAATCGAATGATGAAAACGGTTATCGCCGTCTGCTTGATGGTGGCTGTGTGCAGCACCCCCGCCCGGGCGGAAACCCTGTACGTGGACGACATCACCGAACTGAACGTCCGTCAGGGAAAAGGGATAAATTATAACATCATCGGCACCCTGACCGCCGGCGAAGCGGTGGAAATGATCACCTTCAGCAGCGGATGGACAAAAATCCGCCTGCCCGACGGCCGGGAGGGCTGGGTGGCCTCCCGGTATCTCAGCAAAAACAAGCCGGCCGGCGTTCTTGTCACGGATCTTGAGAAACAACTGGAATCCGTCAAACAGCAACTGAGGGCGGCGAGCGCCGAAAACACTCGCCTGGCCGCCGAAAATCAGAGCCAGACACTGCGTCTTGAGGAAACCTCCAACAGGCTGAACGCGGCTCAGAGCGCCTATGATGAATTAAAACAGGGTTCCGAAAATTACCTGCTGCTGAAAAAAAAATATGATGAAACCGCGGCAGCGGAAAAGCAAAAAACCGAACAGATCGCATCGCTCAAAAACCGGCTGGCGGATGCCTATGCGACCACAGGGATCAAATGGTTCCTCGCCGGCGCGGCGGTCCTGCTTCTCGGCATTCTGATCGGAGCCCGGTCCAAACGGAAACGGTCCTCACTGGTATAGATTATTTTAGGATCTGTTTGCATGGAATACACCTCGGATTTTCTGGTTATCGGAAGCGGAGGCGCCGGGCTGTTGTACGCCTTAAAGGTCGCGGCCCACGGCACGGTCCATGTCGTCACCAAACGCCGTATCGAAGAAAGCAACACCGCCCTGGCCCAGGGGGGTGTCGCCGCGGTCATCTCGGCCACCGACTCCTTTGATCTTCATATTCAGGACACCCTGGCCTCGGGCGACGGCATCTGCAACCCGCAGGTGGTGAAAATGGTCGTCCAAACCGCCCCGGAACGGATTCGGGAGCTGATCAGGCTGGGGGTCCGTTTCAACCGGAAAAGCGAAGCATCGGAAACCGAAGACACCCTGGACCTGGATCTCGGCAGGGAGGGCGGACATTCCCACAACCGCATCGTTCACGCGGACGACCTCACCGGCGCGGCCATTGAAGACACCCTGGTCAACCGGGTGGGGGAGCATTCGAACATCCGCTGGTTTGAAAACCACATCGCCATCGACCTGATCATCCGTTCCACCCGGCTGAACCGGGGGCTGATCGTCACCACCCATGAAGACTACTGCTACGGCGCCTATGTGCTGGACCGGAAAACCCACGCCATTCATACCTTTCTGGCCAAAACCATCGTGCTGGCCACCGGCGGAGCCGGAAAGGTCTATACCTACACCTCCAACCCGGACATCGCCACCGGCGACGGAATCGCCATGGCCTACCGGGCCGGCGCCACCGTGGCCAACCTGGAGTTTGTCCAGTTTCATCCCACCTGCCTCTACCATCCGGCGGCCAAAAACTTTTTGATCTCCGAGGCGGTCCGGGGTGACGGCGGCATCCTGATCAATGCCAGCGGGGATCGGTTTATGGAAAACTATTCCCCGCTCAAAGAACTGGCCTGCCGGGACGTGGTGGCGAGAGCCATCGACGCGGAGCTGAAAAAACGGGGGGATGAGACCGTATTCTTGGATATCTCCCATAAAGACAGCGGGTTCATCAAAACCCGATTCCCCAACCTCTATGAAAAATGTTTAGCGTTCGGCATCGATATGACCAGGGACCCGATCCCCGTGGTTCCGGCCGCGCATTACATGTGCGGCGGGGTCGCCACGGATATTTACGGCAGGGCCCACATCCAGCGGCTGTACGCCATCGGCGAAACCGCCTGCACCGGGCTTCACGGCGCAAACCGGCTGGCCAGCAACTCCCTGCTCGAAGACCTGGTCTACGCCGACCAGGCCGCCAAAAAATCGATTGAAGACATTCGACAGATGGCGTTTGAAACCACCCCGGATATTCCGCCCTGGGATGACGTCGGCACCACCGACAGCGACGAGGTCATCATGGTGTCCCACACCTGGAACGAAATCCGAAGGCTGATGTGGAACTATGTCGGCATTATCCGTTCGGACAAACGTCTGGAACGGGCGAACCGTCGGATTGAGATCATCAAAAACGAAATCAACGAGTACTACTGGAACTTCAGGATCACCCCGGATCTGATCGAGCTGAGAAACATCGCCACCGTAGCGGAACTGGTCATTCAGTGCGCCATGCACCGAAAGGAAAGCCGGGGCCTGCATTACAACATCGCCTACCCCGAGAAAAACGACAGGCGCTGGAAAAAGGACACCGTGCTTCGACGCCCCTATGTCGGATGAGCGGCCGTCTTATTCATCCGCGCCCAGCATCTCTGCGCGGGGCGCAAGGCCGGGCTGAAGGGTAATCAGCGCCCCGTTTCCGAATCTAGCCATGCTGCAGTTGACCACCAGGGTCGATCCCGCGCAAACTGTGCCTGCGTCCTCATGGATATGCCCGCAGATCAGGACCCGGGGTTTTCGTTTTTCCATCAGATCATAAACCATTCGGGATCCGGCGTGCAGACGCCTCAAAAACCGGTCCTGCACCCCGAAAGGCGGCGGATGAACCACCAGCACGGTTTGGCCGTCAATCAGGGGGGCGACCCTGTCAAACAGGTGTCGCTGTCTGAAACCGATGCGGCTTCGAAACGGCACCGGCACGGTTCCGCTGAGACCCACAAACGGCGTGGCGTTGACGGGGACCGTTTGGGCGTGAAGGGAAACGATATTGGGATAGTCGGAAAACCGCTTTTCAAGAAAGGCGGGATCGGAGTTTCCGCGGACCACCAGCACGGGAACCGGCATGCGGTTGAGCCGCTCCAGCACCGGTTCCGGGCGGCGGTAGTTGATGATATCGCCGGCGATCACCAGCACGTCCGGCTGCCGGTTGTGAATCGTCGCCTGAATCCGTTCAAGCCGGGCCGCATTCGCGTGAACATCGGCGACCGCGTAGATCCGCACCCCTTTCCCGACCGCGCTCGATAGAATGGAACCCTGCACGTTACATTCGGGAGATCACGCCGGTGGGCAGCCTCTTTAAAAGCGGTCCCACCAGCTTCCAGGGGTAAACCGGCACGGTCGAGGACTTGACCTTTTTTTCGATCAGCCGGGCGATGATGGCCGCCCCTTTTTCAACGGAAATCAAAAACGGCCGGGAGGGCAGCATGTTGTTTAAAGGGGTGTCGATATAGCCGGGGTAGAGCACCGTGACATCAATATGCTTTCGGTACATCTCGGCCCGGACCGCCTCCAAATAAATCGCAATCCCGGCCTTGGAGGCGCTGTAGGCGGAGCTTCGGGGCATTCCTCGAAAGGCCGCCACGGAGCTGATGCCCACGATATGCCCGGACCCCTTTTTCAAAAAATAGGCCGCCGCCGCATCAACGGTGGCGATGGCGCCGATCAGGTTCACCTCGATGGTGCGCCGGGCCTTTTCAAAATCCCCCCGGCCGACCCGCTCCCCCAGCCCGATTCCGGCGTTGGCGAACACGATATCCAGGCCGCCGAGTTGATCGGCCAACTCCTCCACCGCGACAAACACATCGTCGTAATCCGTCACGTCCAGACCCCGAACCACAAGGGCCGGCGGGTGATGCCGCCTTTCGATATCCTCGCGGATTTCGTTTAACACATCGGTTTTCCGGGACGCCAGGGCCAGGGCGTACCCCTTTTCGGCCATTTCATAGGCCAGGGCCCTGCCGATTCCGGAAGAAGCGCCGGTGATCAAAATCGATTTTGCCATAACGATACTCCCCTGCCGCGTGGTATGATGTAAAACCGGTTGCCGGGTGCGCGCATCCTGTTTTCAAGTAACAAACAGGGCCGCAGATGTCAAACACGGATGACGCCTAAAACAGTGGCTTCATGAGTTGCTCGACGGCTGGATCACCCCCCATTCCACCAGGCGCTTGTAAGCGTATTGGGCGAGTTCGCCTTCGGTGACCTGCTGAAGATAATAGTAGTAATCATCGGCAGCTTTCTGCCGGTTGACCAGGCCTTCGTAGGCATACCCCCTGTAAAAAATCGTGTTCGGATTGCCGGGGAGTTTTGTTTCATAGGCGTTGAAATCGGAAACCGCCTGTTCGAATTTTTTCAATTTGATCTCGGCAAGTCCGCTGATGTGGTTGGCCTGGGCCTCTTCGGGATACACCTGTTTGGCCTTCTCCGCTAACCGCAGCGCCTCATCATACTTTTCCGTTACCAGCTGGCACCGGGCCATCATGACAAGACCGGCATAATCTTCGGGGGCGAGCTTTAACCCTTCTTTAAAGGCGGTCTCGGCCTGATTGTAATTTTCTTTTCCCATGGCTTCTTCAGCCTCCTGGAACCTCTCAATGGCGGGCTTGAGCTTGCGCAGGCTCGCGGTATGGTCCATGTAGCGCTCCCGCATCAGGGGCTGGGAGGAAGAACTTGAAAATTCAGTGTTAGACAGGCTGACCGCGGTGTCATACCGCTCCTGGCTCATGGGATGGGTGGCAAACAGAAGAGAAACCGCGCCGGCGTCTCCCTTGTGAAGGCTGTTCAGCATGGCCATGAGCTGCACAAAGCCTTCCGTGCCGTAGCCGGTTCGGGTCATATAGGTGATGCCCAGGCGGTCGGCTTCCCGTTCGTTATCCCGGCTGTAGGAGGCCAGAAGCGCACCGGCCCCGAGCTGGCCGAGCTGGGTGGCGACCTGTTCGTAAATCTGGCCTTTGGTCCCTGCATACCCTGCAATCCCCCCCACGACGGCCTGGGTCAGCATGCCCTTGGACATCTGTTGAGCGGTGTGCCGGGCATTGACATGACCCATCTCATGTCCCAGAAGTGAGGAAAGCTCGGCCTCGCTTTCAAGGGAGAGCAGAATGCCCCGGGTGGCGGCAATGCTTCCTCCGGGAAAGGCATAGGCGTTGATATAGGTGGCATTGACTCCTCGAAAGGAATAGGGCATGCGCGGGCGGTGGGTGTGGGGGGCCATGTCCTTGGCGACCTGCTGCAGGTAATCATTTAAGGCGTCATCCTGAAGTTTGCCATAGTCGGTGGAAAACTGGTGGGGGGAATTCTGTTGATCCACCTCGATCTCCCAGGATTCCGATACCAGCATGAACTGTCTTTCGCCGGTGACCGGGTTGACCGCGCAGCTTGCCAGAAAACCGGCCGAGGCCAAAGCGGATAAGGTTAAAAACTCCCGGCGGCTGTAGCTCCGATGAATCAAGTGCTCATCGCTAAACAACGCTTTCATTTTTCTATCCTTCTGTTGGTCCATTATTTTTTATAGGCGGGTTCTAAGCCGCTAAACATAGGATAATGTTTTACATTAAGGGTTTTTAGCTCGGCTTTTTCTGCCTCAGCCGTTGCAGCTAATATGGCATCAGCAAGTCCTATCCCATGAGATTTACCATAATCCCGTTTGTAGAGCCCACCGATTTTTGCGATTTCAGCAGTCAAGGGCACAACAGGAAATAAGGAGATAAAATTTTCGATCACGGTGAGTTCCACATCTCCTTTAACACCGGCGTACAATTCAGCAACAACAATGGAGGAGAGGATGAATCGAGAAGAAAATTCATTTACAAACGCAACGGCCTTTGTATGACCGCGCAAAAAATCAACAAGAACATCAGTGTCGACAAGGACTGAATTCGGCATAATGATTATCTATTCCATTCGGACCTTAGTGCCCTGAAGTCAGGCAGGTCTTTACGATTCTTCCAGATTCCAGCAGCCTCTTGTAATGCGGATTCTTTTCGCTTGCGCCCAGCTTGGCCGATAAAACGATCAATCGCCTCGCGAATGATTTCACTTTGTTTTTTTCCAAGATTTTTAGCAAGAACAGATAGTTCAGAACGCTGTTGATCTGTTAGGTAGATTTGTGTTCGAATCATATTGCGCCTCCATTGAAGTATACATTATACATATACACCAAAATAATTTTTTGTCAAGCTGATCTTCAATATGGAATCTAGGGACGTATATCTGATTATAAGTTTTTCCAGCTTAAATTTTTTTCAATGACGGCTTTTTCTTCTCTTTGAATCGAAACACATAGGTGGACTGGGCGACTCCAAACTTATCAGCCGAATGTACTTGGCTTAACCCCAAGGCTCTTGATACCTACTATCAAATATGGTGCAACGCACCCAATGGATCTATTCCTAAATGATGCGGCAGAAAGCATCTCTATCATGCGACATGCCACGCGCAGACGGATAATATGATATACAGCCCCGAAGCCCTTCTTTAGTCAATATGCTCGGTTGCTTTCATTGCGGCCAAGGTGATGGTAAGTTTGTCTCGCAAGAAAGCCGCTTCTGTTTTCACCTGTTCCAGTTTTAATTTGAGCTGAGCATGCTGTTTGAGTTGTGCTTGATAGTCTGGATCAGCATTTACAGCCAGTGTGAATATCCTGGCGCGGTCTTCAACTGTTGGGCCAAGGGCTCTTTCACTTTTGACTTGCTTGATAAGAGCCCTTTCTACTCTGGCTTTAATGACTTGAAGCTGATATTCGGCTTGCGCGAGTTCCATAGACAAACTGGCAACCTGAAGCCGCGTTTCTCTCAATCTGTCGATTATTTTCATGCCCGCTTCATAGAGTGGGTGCATTATAAAATCTCCCTCCTATGCCAGTAAGGTACGTTGACATTCTCTTCTGCCGCCGTCTAACGGCGCAGGTCAGGCGCGCTGTAAAAGGTCGCCTGCCCCTGCTGCTTCTGTCATTTACCCTGCATTGAGATTTTTCAGAATTTTCTTTGCTAATGGCTCTTTGATTTCGTTACACTAAAGGATAGTTTCAATTGCGCCGTTCTTTGGGTTTATCCAAAGTGAATGCGAAGCGCCTTCTTTTTTCAGATAGCACCCTGCGATTCTCAATCTTCTTTCCAAATCGCGTCGCTTCATCCGATCATCACCTTATCTTGGATAGCGTCATGTGGAAGCCCTCGGAGAATGTCAGCCTTTCGGTCCTCTAAAATTAATTCAATGGCCTGCCGCAAATTATTTTTAGCTTCATCAATCGTTTCGCCCTGTCCATTCGCACCAGGCACCTCTGGACAGATCGCCCAGAAGCCACCCTCAGGAGCGGGTTCGATAATTGCTGTAAACTCTGCTTTCATAACAGTCTCCTATGCTTTTTTTTGACCGAACATATATTGGACAGAAAAAATATATTACGAAACACTTACCTATAACAATTATTAAACCATATCAGGTAAATAGCACATATAGAAAGACAGAGACGGCCATGAATAAATTCATTTCTGGCTTTTTTCGAAACACACAGGCGGGCCGGGCGATGCGAAATCCAATCCCGGCCTGTAATTTCGCATCCCTTGTACGTCCTCCCTCCGATTTTCTCTTTAACCGCCGCTTATTTTTTTAGAAGTTGAGCAAATCAGTTACGACTGAATCATGACCCCTGGCAATGCGGCTATTTCATATAGATGTTCTTGTACTGCTCCCGGATCACCTTTTTGTCGAACTTGCCCACGCTGGTCTTGGGGATGGCGTCCACAAACACCACCTCTTCGGGAAGCTGCCATTTGGCGAACTTTGCCGCAAGGTGGCTCTTCAACTTTAAAACATAGTTTAGTTTAATCGGTACTCAGCGTTTTTGTAAACACCCCATCCTTCCAGCAAGAAGATTTTGAATCAAAAAGTTCTTGATATTGTTCTTGATACTCACGGGGACATCTCCCAGATGCGTCTTTAACTTGAATAATAATATCCTTGTATGGATCCCCTGATATTGAGTAGGGATTTGAAATACTCAGTTTAAGATCATCTTTAATTGGTAATTCTGTGTGTTTTGGGTCGCAAAAATAATCTGCGATTGCCGCAGCGATATCATTTGCATCGCTTTCGCACTGAAGACACTTTTCTCTATCCTCATAGTATTCTTTATGATAACTTATCAGCTCGGAAAATAGAGTGCTTTCCGCGCCATCATCAGTTTTCATTTGTTCAAGTTCTTCAAGAGCCTTTGTTGCTACCTTTGTTTTAGGATATTGAGTTGCAACTTTTTTTAAAAGTTCTTCTGCCTCAACAAATTTTTTCTCCTGTTTCAGCAGTAAAGCGTGATTAAGCATTTCTCGCGCTTCATTTTCAGGCTTGCTGCATGCAATCAAAAAAGTTGCTGATATAATACAACCCATTAAAAATTTTATCGATGTTGGTTTCATGCATATCCTCCTTTGGAAAACAATACGATTAAACTCTTGTCCAAAATCGCAGGGAGGCAGGAACGGCAGAAAAACAGAGACGGCCACAAATAAATGCATTTCTGGCTTTTTTCGAAACACGCAGGCGGGCCGGGCGATGCGAAATCCAATCCCGCCTGTAATTTCGCATCCCCTGTATGTCCCTCCTCCCTCCGATTTTCTCTTTAACCGCCGCTTATTTTTTCAGGAGTTGAGCAAATCAGGTGCGGCGGCATCATGACCCATAGCAAGGCGGCTATTTCATATAGATGTTCTTGTACTGCTCCCGGATCACCTTTTTGTCGAACTTGCCCACGCTGGTCTTGGGGATGGCGTCGATGATGAAATGGGGTCAAATTTCCGCTTGGCTCTTATTCATCATGCGCTGCAATTTCTCGACACGCGCTTTGATCATGTGATCGGTTTGCCTTCTTTTTTTCAGCCGCTCTATCACGCTTCGGTTATACCGCCGGGTATAAATCCCGTTGATGTGGCGCATACACCGGGAAAGGTTGCTTCCGGCGTTTGAATCAGCAGGTGATAATGGTTCGGCATCAGGCAATAGGCGCAAATATGAATATTCCACAAAGTCGCCGACTCCTTGAGAAGCGCCACAAACATCGTGTAGTCTTTTTCGTCGGAAAATATCGTTTCTGCTCTCCGGCCCCGGTTCATAACATGATACCAGGCGCCGGGATATTGGATCCTTAATGGCCGGGACATGGCAATGCTTTTACCTCATCTGCCTGAAAGAGTCAAGAGGAGATTTGACCCCTTGTCCCCTTAAAATCAATAGGAATATAAAAATTAGAGCTTCTCATAAATATATTCCAAAACATCTGAGCTTAGGGTGATTTTATCTTCATGGCTACTGCCAGTCCAGGTATGGTGATTAGGATTTAATGAGAGCCGGTATTGTTCCAAATCTTCTCTTTTAGTTGAATCAATAATATTAAGCTCAAGTAGCGTGTCTAATAATTCTTTAAATTTCAGATTATTCAAATTGTTTTCCATGATTTGTTTTCGGTAACGAGACTTCACTTCCGTTTCAAGATATATACGTAGGTCTTGAGATACATTTTCAGTATGCTTCCGTTCAATGAATCCCATTATATGGCGCAATTTGATTTGATGTTCAGATTCTACAAAGTCAGCCGGAGATGCATCACATAATTTTGAACTTTCGTCTGTTTTGATTATTTTGGATAACTGGATTCCACTTGTATTTAAACTTGCGCGTTCAAAAAATGTTTTTAAATATTTCTGATAATGGGAAAGAATTATAATTTGCCGAAACATTGGACGGCTTGTTTCCATAAGGCGAATGGTCCTATCAATTCGGCCATCATCAAAACTTGTTACCGGATCATCTAAAACAAGAATTGAATTTTGCTTTTGCAGGTCATCTATTGATTCAATTTTCGCCCAGAATATTGATAAAGCAAGCGCCCTTCTATCTGACTCGCTAAAAAAGGTCTTTAGTTTATCTGGGTTTATTGGAACACCTGAATAAGAGGCTGTTAATAGAATCACAGGCATATTGCCCCTTCTACTGATTTGTTTTGAAATCTTAAAGGGGCCACTACCAAGACGTGCAAATAAATCGTTTATCGTTTCGAAACATGAATCAAGGAACTGAGATTGCTCATTTTCAAGCTTTATTTTCAACTCCTTAATTTTATCCTCTGTTTCTGTTGCTTGTTTTAAAAGCAAGGCCAATCGAATACAAGCCGTTTCAGAATCTAGGCGCTTTTTCTTCAGTTTAAGTTCTGATTGTTCATTTTCTATTTTTGATATTTCGCCTGCTATGGTGTCGGGGTCTAATGAATCTTTAAAACTGTCAATCTGGTTTATAGCCTGTTTAATAAGTTCATTGTATTTTAATGCTGAACGATCAAAATTGTTATATGCTGTCATTAAATCTTCACAAGTCCATGATGGAACTTCTGCATAAACGGCCTTTTTCTTTTTAACAATTTTTTTATCAAGGCTTTTTGAGCCTTCATTGTATTTGGTCTGTAAATTATCCCAAAGCCTTCTTAATCCTTTCGCTGAAGCATTAATAAGTTTGGTGCTTCTCTCATATTCGGGTGTCTTGGCGAGTTCTGGATATAGATTAATATTAACTGTATTTTTTTGAATCGACTCCGGTATGCTCAAGCATCTGAAAACATCCAATTGACTTGGAAGCTCGCCAAGCGTTGTATTTGTTTCGCTCTCATATTTATTAAAGGATTCATCAAAACAGGAACGATAAATTTTGATAAGCTCTTTACCCTCATTTTCAAGGGTCTGCCCGCAAAAAGGACAGTAATCTCCGGCCACCTGGTTTAAACCGGTTTTTAACCAATTTTTTGTTGTGGCTGTATTCTTAGTTTTGTCTTTTATATGTTTTTCAACAGCATCAGTGGCAGCATCATGGGCGCGTTGATAGGTACTTGATAAACAGGTGTTTACCTGATAAACAAATGTTTCTATATCTTCTGGGACAGATAATAATTTAGGTTCATTCCTTTCTTTCGCTTTTTCTAAATTTGTTTCGAGGTCTTTTTTGGCTTTAAGATCATTTGCTTTATCGGTGATTTTGCTCTGAAGCTCATCATCAGTCTCAGTAACTTTCATTCCAATAAATTTAACTACATCTTGTATCCCGGTGAACGTGCTTTCAATTAATTTACGGCTATCCTTTTTGGTGCTACGTAATTCACTGTTTAGTTCCTCGATGTCTTTTGCCGTGCGTACACCGGCTTCTCCCAATACAAATTGGGTTATATTTTCTTGATTCCGGCGTTCGATGGTTAAGCCTGTAAAAACATTCCTATGAATAAAATCAGTATCAAATACATGAATCCTTAGATCATCAGGAAGTGTCGGATTCCATCCATTTTGGTTAAAAATTATTGGGGATTCCCCGACTGTTCCCGGCAAATCAAAACTCAGTTGAATGGCTTGATTTTGATTTTGTGGATTTGGAACTGATCTGCGGTCTGTAATATAATCAGTGCTATCATCTGATAAAGACCTGAGAATGTCGCATAAGGTCGATTTCCCATAACAATTCTCACCGAATATAAAGGTAAGCGGCTCAAATTGTATTGATGCAGGATGATCGTTAAAGAAACAGCCTATGCTTTTTATTTTTTTGATACGTTTTAACATGGCGATCTCCAAAAGTATCAAAAGAGACACAGAAGTCGCATCTCAAATATCAAGTATTTTTGCACATAGACAATCGACATGCCTCTTAGTATCTCAAAAAGTATCTTTTTTGCTGAAGTTTCCCTGAAACATATCACGCCGCCAGACGAAGAAGTATGGTTTTGATGGAATTTACGACGGATTTCTGTGGAACCGGGAAAAGACTATTAAAATTATCGTCCAATGCGGCTTCGGCAATCAACCGGCGGACGTCGGAAAAGGCAAAATGCTGGCGGCCGGCAACCGCATGGCGGCGACTCGGTGTTTTTTCAAGCCGGCTGGCGTAAATCCAGGCCAGTGAAGACGCCATCATGCAAAAGTGCAGATGGTTTATAACGGCATGGGGATGCCGGGTCTGGGTTTCGGCGCTGCCGACATCCTGTTTGAGTTCTTTGAAAGCGGCCTCTATTTTCCACCGGGCGGCGTAATATTCGATGATCTCTTGAACCGAAAGACCCAGGTCGGTGGTAAAAAGCGCGACCCATTGGGTTTGGCGATACACCCAGACGACCCTGACGGCGGTTTTCAGGGTTTTGAGCATCACAATACAATCAAAGGCACGGATGGTTCGTGTGCGGCCATAGAGATTGACGTCATATTCCTTGGCCAAAGGCTGATACCGCGCCGCCAGGGTCTTGGCATTACCGAGCTTTTTTCCGTATTTTTTCGGTCGGCCGGGGCCGTTGACAACGCGATCGGCCGGCATGTCAAACAGGTTATTATTGGTGCGCAAGCGCGACAGTAAATGAAACCGCGTGCCCAGTTTTTGGCGCAGGGGGTGATAAAGGGAATTATTGCCGA
>CAYSMV010000244.1:0-2369 GCA_964432245.1 uncultured Desulfobacterales bacterium | reverse complement strand
TCTTTCTGGATTCGGCCGGACGATGATAAATCCCTTTGTATTTAACCGGATATTCGCCTTCGGACAGAACCTTGACCGGGCCGGCCAGGTTGAAGGCTTTCTGTTTCATGACCATCTGAACGCCGGGATGATCGTCCTGGGCGATCTTCCAGAATTCTTCCGGCGTCTTGGTGCCTTCGCCCATGAAGATTTTTTCGCATTCATATTTTTTATCGGCCTCGGTCATTTCGTACTTTTCGGTGACCTTCATGGTGGCCATGATTTCGTTGTTTTCCGAATCCACCAGGGCGATCTCTTCCCCTGCCTTGATGCCGTCCGCGTCTTCCTTGGAAGCGTCAAGGCAAACGGGCACCGGCCAGAAGGTGCCGTCGGCCAGCAGGAACTTGTCGCAGACGCTCTTCCAGTCCGCTTTAGTCATGAAGCCGGTCAGGGGGCTGAAGCCGCCGATGCCGATCATGATCAGGTCGCCTTTGGCCCTGGGGCTTAGAGGGACCTTCTTCAAACCCGCGGCTTTTTTCTTTTCCGCTTCCAGGGTGCTGCCTTCCAGCAGACAGACAGTTAAGCCCTTGCCGCCGTGCGGCGCAATCAGGTTGCTCATTTTTCAAATCTCCTTTCAATATTCGTGCTGGTTATGAAAAAGGCATTAGTCGATGCCGGTCGCTTCCGGTTTATATCGACTATCTCAAAAAGGTTAAAATAAAATTTGTTATTTTTTTTGTCAACATTAATCTTATATATCCCTTGTTGACCGATGGCGTTTTTGAGATAATCTCCAGGGCATTCACTGTTTGGACGCGTTTGCCAAGAAAAACAGCGAATTTTAAAAAATCAGGGAGATCAGCATGATCGAACAGTATCAACAGGAGGCCGGAGCCAGGAGGGCCGGGGGGTTGCCGCCGTTACCGCTGGACGAAGAACGGACAAGAGAGTTGTGCCGGCTGCTGGAACAGCCGCCAGCCGGGAGCGAAGCCCTGCTGCTGGATTGGATTGAAAACCGGGTGCCGCCGGGGGTTGATCCGGCCGCTAAAGTCAAGGCCGATTTTCTGAGCGCCCTGGCCAGGCAGGAGGCGCGATCTCCCCTGATCAGCGTTGAACAGGCCGTCGAACTGCTGGGAACCATGCTGGGCGGATATAACATAAAACATCTGGTGGTTTTTCTGGATAATGCCCGGCTGGCGGTCATGGCCGCGGAACAACTTAAAAACGCGATTTTTATCGCCGAGGCCTGGAAAAAGGTGGCCGAGCGAGCCGGGGCCAACGGATATGCCGGGCAAGTTCTGAAGTCCTGGGCCGACGCCGAATGGTTTTCAAAAAAGCCCGGTTTGCCCGAAAAAATAAAAGGGATTGTTTTCAGGGTCGAGGGAGAGATCACCACCGATGATTTTTCGCCGGCGGGTGAAGCCGGTACGCGGTCGGATATCCCGCTGCACGCCTTGTCCATGCTGCGCGGCCGGGTGGAAGATCCGCTGGCGAAAATAGCCGCGTTAAAAGAAAAGGGTCTGCCGCTGATTTTTGCCGGCGATGTAGTCGGCACCGGATCGTCGCGAAAATCAGCAGTTAATTCAATTGTTTGGCATATCGGCCAGGATATTCCCGGCGTGCCCAACAAAAGAAGAGGCGGCCTGGTTCTGGGCGGAAAAATCGCCCCGATTTTTTATAATACTTTGGAAGATGCCGGCGCCCTGCCCATCGAATGTGACGTAACCGCCTTGAGAAACGGGGATGAGGTTACCCTGTTCCCTCATCAGGGGCGGCTGACCAACCACGGCCAGGGGGATGGTGAAATTTCCTTTTCCCTGCGATCGCCGGTTTTGCTGGACGAGGTGCGGGCCGGCGGGCGTATTTCTCTGATCGTCGGCCGCACTCTGACCAATACCGTCCGCCGTCACCTGGGGCTGGCGCCGTCCGACGTGTTCGCGCGGCCCGCCCAGCCGGAGTCAAAATCCGGCGGTTATACCCTGGCCCAGAAAATCGTTGGCTACGCCTGCGGGAAAAAGGGCGTGGTTCCCGGAGAATATTGCGAGCCGGGGCTGGCCACGGTAGGTTCCCAGGATACCACCGGAAGCATGACAAGAGATGAATTAAAAGAACTGGCCTGCCTTTCTTTTGGCGCGGACCTGGTCATGCAGTCTTTCTGTCATACGGCCGCTTACCCCACGGACAGGGACCGGGTCATGCATCATGACCTGACGGCGTTTTTTGTTGAGCGCGGCGGTATTGCTCTGAAACCTGGGGACGGCGTCATCCATTCCTGGATCAACCGCATGATCCTTCCCAATACCATGGGAACCGGCGGGGATTCGCATACGCGCTTTCCGGTGGGCATCAGTTTTCCGGCTGGTTCCGGGCTGGTGGCGTTCGCGGCGGGC
>CAYSMV010000243.1:0-3919 GCA_964432245.1 uncultured Desulfobacterales bacterium | reverse complement strand
TTTGTCGATCTGGGTGGCGTTGACGGTCTGCTTCATATTACCGATATTTCCTGGGGCAGGGTCAGGCATCCGGCCGAGATGTTTACGGTCGGCGATAATATTACCCTGAAGGTACTCTCTTTTGACCTGGGAAAGAAAAAAATATCACTGGGCATGAAACAGTTAACACCCGATCCCTGGACCCTTGTAGGCGAAAAATATGCTGTCGGTAAACGGGTGTCCGGGAAGGTCGTCAGCATAACGAATTATGGTATTTTTATCGAGCTGGAAGAGGGCGTGGAGGGGTTGATCCATGTTTCGGAGATATCATGGACCCGCAAGGTCCGTCATCCTTCACGGGTGGTTAATGTCGGCGAGGAAGTGGAGGCCGTTGTTCTTGATGTCCAGCCGGAGAACAGGCGCATTTCACTGGGTATGAAGCAGATAGAGCCCAACCCCTGGGATGTTGTCAGCGAAAAGTATCCCGTGGGTACTGTTATCGAGGGGCGCATCAAAAACATTACCGATTTCGGCCTGTTCATTGGTATTGACGATGATATCGACGGTCTGGTCCATATTTCCGATATTTCCTGGACCAAACGCATCAAGCATCCTTCGGAAATATATAAAAAAGGCGATGTCGTGCAGGCGGTTGTGCTGGAAATAGACAAGAATAATGAACGGTTTTCCATGGGCATCAAACAACTCGAAGCCGACCCCTGGCAAAGCGTTAAGGAACGTTATCCCATCGGCACGAAAGTTTCGGGCCTCGTGACCAATGTCACGGATTTTGGTATCTTTGTCGAGCTGGAAGAGGGCATAGAAGGCCTGGTCCATGTTTCGGAGGTAAGCGCCGAGAGAATCAAGACCCCGGTCGGACAATATGAAGTGGGCAATGAATTGACCGCCAGGGTAATGAATGTCAATGTCGACGAAAGAAAGATAGGCCTCTCCATAAAGCGGCTTGAAATTGAGGATGAAAAAACGCTTCTCAAGGATTATGTGGACAATTCCAGGCCTGCCAGATCGGCGTTCGGGGAACTGTTGCGGGAAAACCTCCAGGAAGAACTGAACAGTCTGGGTAAAAAAGGGGAAAAAGAGGGCGACAAGGACGCTCCCGGAGAAAATCAGGCCGAAACACCGGAAGCCGCTCCTTCGGACGCGGATACCACGGGAGATGAAGAACAGTCTTGATGTTTTCCAGGAGACACCCATTTCTTTTTTTCGTTTTGATTTTTACCGGCATGGTGCTGAGCAGCCTTATCCTTATCTCCGCCTTGTTAGCCTTCTCATGGAGAGGAGCCGGTTTTGAACTGGGCGAAAAAGTCGGGGTGGTTGAAGTCGGGGGCGCTGTTTTCGACGCCAGAGACGCCGTTGAACAATTGAAATCGTTCCGGGAAAATTCTTCCATCAAAGCGGTCGTCATCAGAATAAATTCTCCCGGAGGAGCGGTCGGGCCATCACAGGAGATATACCGGGAGATCCGCAAGACAGCCGAAAAGAAAAAAACCGTCGCCTCTCTGGGAACCGTGGCCGCGTCCGGAGGTTATTATATCGCCTCGGCGGCGGATGTGATCATGGCCAACTCCGGCACCATCACGGGCAGTATCGGCGTCATCATGAGCTATACCAACCTTGAAGACCTTTTCGGAAAAATCGGCCTGTCACCGGTAGTGATCAAAAGCGGTGAATATAAGGACATCGCTTCTCCGCTGAGGGAGATGACGGAAGAAGAATGCGCTCTTCTCCAGGAATTTACCGACGATCTTCATCATCAGTTTGTCAGCGACGTGGCCAATGGTCGTAAAATGGATACGGCAGAGGTGATGCAGTTCGCCGATGGCCGTATTTACTCGGGTAAAACGGCGCATGAGATCGGTTTTGTCGATCAGCTGGGCAACCTGGAAGACGCTATCGAATTGGCCGGTCGCCTGGCCGGCATAAAAGGTAAAATAGTCGCCGTTTATCCGCCGGAAGAAAGAAGATTCTCCATCTTTGAACTGCTGACCGGGATGTCGGTCGTGGAGTTGATGCATCATATTGCAGCCCTGGATGGGCTTAATGGCGGTTATCTTTATCAGCCCGGCAAATGAAGCGCCTTGTTATCGGAATATACTGATATCTCCCAACCCCTCTCTTATTATCTCGGGCTCATCATTAATCAGGGAAATAACACTGGACGGTTTTGACGGCACCGGCCCTCCGTCGATAACCAGGTCAATCTGCCGGCCGAAGTGATCATGGATAAATGATGGATTGTCAAATACCGTATTGTCCGGACTTGTGGCGCTGGTTGAGATGATGGGGTTGCCCAGTCCGCGGACGATGTCAAGGCAGATCCTGTGATCCGGCATGCGGATACCGGCGGTTTTGCGCCTGGAAACCATAAGCTGGGGAAGCGGGCGTGAACCTTCCAGGATGAAGGTATAGGGCCCCGGCAACAGGCGTTTCATGGTTTTGTAGGCATAATTGGTTACCTTGGCGTAGACACTGATATTTTTCAGGTCGCTGCAGATAAAACTGAACGGTTTGGCCCGCGTGCGGTTTTTCATGGTGTATATTTTTTCCACACTTTTCCTGCAGGTAATATCACACCCGATACCGTAAAACGTATCCGTCGGATAAGCGATAATGCCACCCTGCCGCAATGTTTCCACGATTTTATCAATTAATCGTTTTTGCGGGTTGTCCGGATTGATGCGAATCATCATAGGGCGTTATCCGTTTTTTCCATATTCTGTCGGTAACAATTTTTTTTGACCCAGCCATCTTAAAACAAAAAATATTGTAAAGTAAATTATCTTTTGCTATTTGATGTTGAATACGGTTTTCCCGGTTTTTTACTTGTTGTTTTTATCGTGAGAACAGCGTGGTCGGAGGGCGGAAAGTCATGAAAATATCTCCCGAGGAAGTCTATTCGTTTGATGATGTGTTATTGATCCCCAGTTATTCAAATGTGTTGCCTGAAGAAGTTATTACCGCAACGCGGCTGACAAAAAACATTACGTTGAACATTCCGATTGTCAGCGCGGCCATGGATACGGTTACTGAATCGGCCACTGCCATCAGTATGGCCAGGGCCGGTGGGCTGGGTTTTATTCACCGGAACATGAGCATAGAAAACCAGGCACTGGAGGTCGGACGCGTTAAAAAGTCGGAAAGCGGGATGATTGTTAACCCGGTGACTACGTCACCGGATTTACCCATCAGCGAGGTGCTCAATCTGATGCGGGAATACAATATTTCCGGCGTTCCGGTCACCCGGGGCGCCAAGCTGGTAGGTATCGTTACCAACAGGGATTTACGGTTTGAGACAAATCTTGACAAAAAAGTTTCCGAGGTTATGACCAGCAAGGGCCTGGTGACCGTGCCGGAGGGCATCACCCTTGATGAGTCCAAGGAGCTTTTGCATCGCCATAAAATTGAAAAATTGCTGGTGGTGGACAAGTCCGGTGGACTGGCCGGCATGATTACCATGAAAGACATTGAAAAGGTGAAGAAATATCCTCATGCCTGTAAGGACAATCTGGGACGGCTTCGCGTGGGGGCCGCCGTGGGTGTCGGCGGTGAGGCTGCGGCGCGGGTGGAGGCTGTGTTGAAGGTCGGCGTGGATGTGATTGTCATTGATACGTCGCATGGCCATTCGGAAAACGTGATCAAGACGTTGAGAATGATTAAAAGCGATTTTAAGGACGTGGATGTGATCGCCGGCAATGTCTGTACCGCCAAGGGTGCGGAAGAGCTTGCCGAAGCGGGTGCGGACGGCGTTAAAATCGGTGTCGGGCCCGGATCGATCTGTACTACCAGGGTGGTGGCGGGAGTGGGCATGCCCCAGTTGTCGGCGATAATGAATTGCAAATCCGTATCCAATAAGACGGGCGTTCCGCTGATAGCGGACGGCGGTATTAAATATTCCGGAGATATCACCAAGGCCATAGCG
>CAYSMV010000242.1:0-4772 GCA_964432245.1 uncultured Desulfobacterales bacterium | reverse complement strand
TGCTACGAAGGAGCGCTGCTGATGGCCGCCCTGGTGACCTTTCTGCTGACCGCCGGCCTGTACTGTCTGGTCCGGGCCGTTCAGGATAAATCCTCCTGGTTTCTTGTCCTGTCCGGCGCGTTTTACGGCTGGGCTTGTTTATGCCGCCCCAATAACCTGGTTTTTCTCTTTGTCTGCATGCTGTTTCTGGCTTGTCGCGGCGGTGGCAGGCGCGCCCTGTTCCGGTTCGCGGCGCCGGCGGGGCTGCTGTTCGTCTTGCTGATGATCCGCAACTATTTTGCCGGGGCCGCTCTTTTTTCTATTACCACTCAGGGCCGTCATGTTCTGATGAACAGTCATTTCCACCAGGCCGCCGGCGTTGGCTGGCACTGGCCGGACATCTGGGACGGGCTTCTGCTTGAACACGGCGACAGCCTGTGGAGTTTCCGTGCGTTTCTGTTCAAAGATATCGGCAGCCACTTCCCGGACTGGCTCCTCCTGCAATTGTCCAAGCTGCACGCTTTCTTCTTTAATTACGAATTTTCCCAGTTTGTCGATTTTTACGCCCAGCGGGAAGTGCTGCCTCTGCTTCGGTTGCCCTATATTTCTCTGGGGATTTTATCGCCGCTGGCTGTTATCGGTCTGGTCTTTTTATGCCTTGACCGTCGGGAAAAATACCGCCTGCTTCTGGCCCTTTATTTTCTCGCCGGCGTTTTTTCCGTTATCTTTTTTTACGTCCTGAGCCGGTTCCGGCTGCCCCTGGTGCCTTTGTTCTGCGTCATAGGCGCTTACGCCCTGTGGCGGTTGCCGCGGACGATTTTATCCTTTAAGCCGGTCGGTAAGGCGGTTCTTATTACTGCCCTGATTGTTTCCGCTTATGGCGTGAATGCGGGCTCTGTTTACGAGACTTACGCCGACCTGTTCATGCCCGCCGCGATTTACAACCGGGGTTTTCAGTACCGTATTCAAGGCCAATATGCCCGGGCGGTTGCGGATTTTTACAGGGTCTTTTCACTGATGGATGCCGATACCGAGGACGCGACATATTACCGGGTAGCGATGGACCTGGCCGGTTGTTATCGGAAAACCGGGCAGACCGAACGTGCCGTCGCTACCTGGCAAGACCTGACGCGCAAATTGCCGGATCAGGCGGAACCCTATTATTTTCTGGGGCGGTATCATGCCGATCTGGGCCGGTATGACCAGGCCCTGTTTTTTCTGGAGCGGGCCGTAAAACTCCGGCCGGATAACGCGGCCTGGCGATGTCTTCTGGAAACGATCCGGCAAAGGTCTCAATGAGGGGAAAAATGGAATCTGCGCCACGAAAAAGTATGAAACAGCGGCTTTATCTGACGGTTTTGCTGATAATCAGCGGCGGTCTGTTAATGTTTTCCCTGGATACGCAGTTGAATCCGGACGGCATTCTGTATTCTTCTTATCTGCGATCGGCTTTTTTTGATCATGATATTCTTCTTGTAAATGAATTCAATGATATGGAGCTATTGCCCCTGTCGCGATACGTTTCCGCGACAGGCCTGGAGGGCAATCCTGTGGCCATCGGCACGCCCCTGCTGATGGCTCCCTTTTACGCGATCGCCTTTTTGATGGATCATTTTTTCAGCCTGTTCGGCCTTGATCTGGGAGATGATGGATACCGGGGCGTTTATGCCTGTGTTTTCCCTTTCGGATCTCTGTTTTACGGCTGCCTGACCGGCCTGATGATCCTTGAAATCCTGCGGAAACGGTTTCATCAGGAATATGGCGTAATATCCCTGACACATGTTGTTCTCGGGACGCCTTTGCTGTTTTATCTGGCGATTCATTATCATGTTTCCCATTTATGTTCGGCCTTCAGCGTGACGCTGTTTCTTTACGTCTTTGAAACAGTGAGAGATGATCCCGGGCTGGCCGACGGGTATGGGCCCTATTTTATCCTGGGGGCGTTCAGCGGAATCGCCATCCTGACCCGGACCCAGAATGGCCTTTTCTGGATCATTCCTTTCTGCTTTCTGCTGACCCGTTTGCGGGACCGCGTTCATTATCGGCGTATTTCCCTTCAGGGATTGCTTTTTCTGGCGGGTGCCGGGGCGGCGGGGTCGCCCCAGCTTACGCTGTGGAAGGTTATGCACGGTCATTGGATACACGCTTCCGAAGCCGCCAATATTAATTTTTTTCAGCCCCATTTACTGGAAGTGCTGGTCTCTTCTTACCATGGCCTCTTTGTCTGGTCTCCCATCCTGATGCTCAGTTTGATCGGCCTTTTTCTCCTGGCGCGGCGGGAGGCCGGAAGGGGGGCGCCGCTGCTGCTGGCGGTCTTGCTGCAGCTTGCCGTCAACGCTTCCATGCGGATGTGGTGGGAGGGCGCTTCTTTCGGTCTGCGGCTGTTTGTCAACTGCACGCCGATCTTCTGCGTGGGGTTAGCCTTTTTATATAATCGGGTCAGGGCGTCATGGGTTCGCCGGCTGGGCGGGCTTTGCGTCTTCTGGACCTGTCTGCTGTACCTGAATGTCGTCACGGACCGGATTGATCTCAACCGGTTTTATTCTCTGCCGGAATTGTTCCTTCTTCAGGCGCGTTGGCTGGCGGAGCCGGAATTTATCCCGGATTGGATCGGCCATGCGGACCTGTTGATTAACGTCGCCAAGGCCGCGATGGTCACGGCCGGTGTCGTTTTGGCCGTCTTAACTCTTGTCAGGATTTTAAGCGCTGTTCCGGTTGACGTCCGGAACCGGTTTTTTTCAATTTACGGCGCCATGGGGACGATGCTGGCCGGCCTTGGCATATCCGGACTGATCTGGCTGATGGGGGCAGCCGGGCATCAGCATAAATCATTGTGGCAGAAAGATCTGCGGCGGATTGAAAGCGGCCTCAACAGTTATACGCTTTTTTATATCGACTATTCGTTTTATATAACGCACGCCGATTACCTGGTTGCCCTGGGCCGGTTGCCGGAGGCGGCGGCGGCGTATCAGGAAGCGGTAAAAATTTACGCGGCTCCGGAATTATATGGGCGTCTGGTGGAGACGCTGACGGCCGCCGGACGCTATGCCGAGGCGGGGACGGCCATGCGGCGAGCTCTGGCGTTATGGCCGGATAATACGCATCTATTGCGTCAAGCAAGGCGGATGAGATCAGGGCCGTAATTAATTTATGATTGTCGCGGTTTTTTTGTGAAATGGTGCCGAAGGCCGGACTTGAACCGGCACGGGTCGCCCCACTACCCCCTCAAGATAGCGTGTCTACCAAGTTCCACCACTTCGGCACGAGATCATTCTGACTGGGCCGGCGCGCCCGGTGGCGCGGGCGTTTCCGCCGCCGGCAGACTGATCGGAGCCTTTTCATCCGCCATGATCGATTTCGGCTTTTTATTGGTCGACATATAGGCCAGGGACAGGCAGGTCAGCATGAAAATAATGGCCACGGCGGTCGTGACTTTGTTCAGGAATGTCGTGCCGCCGGAGCTGCCGAAGAGGGTCTGGCTGCCGCCGCTGCCGAAAGCCGCGCCCATGCCGGCGCCCTTGCCCGTCTGGAGCAGGATGATGACGACCAGCAGGACACAGACGATGACATGGATGATGGTGATCAGTATGCTCATTTGTTTTCCATTACAATTTGACGGATTTGTAAAAAGTCCGTTTTTAAATTTTTACGAGTTTATAAATTTCTTTCATTAATATTTGACGATGTCCGCGAATGTGTCGGCGTTCAGGCTGGCCCCGCCCACCAGGGCGCCGTCGATATCGTCCATTTTCATCAGTTCGGCGATATTGTCCGGTTTCCCGCCCCCGCCGTAAAGAATGCGCATCTTCACGGCCAGGGGCTCGCCGAACATGGTTTTTATCATTGAACGCACGTGGGCGTGAACTTCCTGGGCCTGATCGCTGCTGGCGGTTTGACCGGTTCCGATGGCCCAGACCGGTTCATACGCCAGGACCACATCCCGCATATCGTTTAAATCAAAATCTTGTAACCCGTTTTTTATCTGCTTGTCAAGCACGGAAAAGGTTTTTTTTGCTTTCCGCTCTTCTTCGCTTTCGCCGATGCACATGACGGGGACCAGAGACGCGGCCAGGACGGCCCTGATTTTTCTGTTGACGGCTTCATCTGTTTCGCCAAAATACTGGCGGCGTTCGGAATGGCCGACGATGACGTATCGGCATCCCGTGGCGGAGATCATTTGCGGAGAAATTTCACCGGTATAGGCGCCTTCGGGTTCCCAGTGGACGTTCTGGGCGCCGACGGCGATGGGGGTGTTGGCCAGCGCTTCGCAGACCGGTACCAGCGCCGTGAACTGGGGGGCTATCATGATGTCCCGGTCGGTCACGGCGGCAACCTTTTCGGCCAGCCGGACGGCCGTGTCTTTTGCTTCCCGCCAGGTCTTGAACATTTTCCAGTTCCCGGCGATGAGCGGGCGACGTTGATCCATTATTTTTTCTCCCTGATTTAAAGCTGGTTGCCGATCATGATCGCCAGATCCACCATGCGGTGAGAATACCCGGCTTCATTGTCATACCATGACAGGACTTTAACCATGTTGTCCACCACATCCGTCGTCAGGGAATCGACGATGGATGAAAGCGGACACCCCTTGTAATCGGAAGAGACCAGGGGTTGCTCGCTGTATCCGAGAATCCCGGCCAGTTCGTTTTCCGAGGCCTCTTTCAGGGCCTGGTTGATATCGGGCGGGGTCAGGCCGGTTTTGTCCAGGGTGGCCACAAAATCCACGATGGATACGTTGGGGGTAGGTACCCGGATGGAAAGGCCGTTCAGTTTGCCGGCCAGCTCCGGCAGGA
>CAYSMV010000241.1:0-8915 GCA_964432245.1 uncultured Desulfobacterales bacterium | reverse complement strand
GTCACCGGCTGGAAGCGGCCCTTGTCAATGCCGCGCCGAGAGTCCTATATAAAAACATCACGCGACTGGCGGAAGACGCCGCGACGCTTCTGGCGATTCTGGCTCAGGCCGGCCACGGAGATCCAAAAACCGCCGAAATGGCATTCCTGACGGGAATATCCGCCCTGCCGATAAAAGAAAAGAGGATTAAAATGCCGGCCAAAGCCGGTTTCAAGGCCCTGCATTCGGCCCTGGAAAAATTCTCACTGGCCTCCGCCGGAGTCAAAAAAACGATTTTCGACGCCTGCTGCCAATGCGTTCTTTTTGACGGCAAAGCTTCCGTCAGCGAGGCGGAGCTGTTGCGGGCCGCAGCCTATGCCCTGGATATCCCCGTGCCGCCATTTATTTAGGGGTCAAGTCTGCTCTTGGCTTCTGTTCTTATTCCCGGAGCACACTTGACCTCTTTCGATGTTCAGCGACCGTCAGTATTTTCTCCGGATGCTTCCGCCGCCGCGACTTCCCTCTTTTCGCAGGCCCCGGACGGCTCATCAACCAGAAAATAACGAGCGGCTATTCCAGCGACGGCACCAATACCGAAGAAACCGAAGCTCCCATCCCTGTCAGCAGATTGATTACGGCCGGCTATTCATAGACATCGCCCCTGACCCGCCAGACCTGGCAGCGGGCCGCCTCGATAAACTTTGGCGTAAAGTATCGGGAATCATATTGCAGACGCGTCATCAGGCGATTAAAGACGGTTTCGGCGATCTTCCAGTCGGCCAGCACGCCGAAACCGGCTTCAGGAATCATCTCAAAATAATAACCCCGCTGATGGGGAAAAGCGCGAACCGTCGTGCCGCCAGGATTATGCGACAGCAGATTAGTCAATTTCCCGCCTCCGCGTATACTATCAAAATAACCGGTTTGCGGATCAATCCTGATGATATCCAGGTCATAAGGGTAAGTGCCGACGATACATCCCGAAGGCTCTTGCCGCAGATGATGATATTGTCTCAGCATCAGTGAGGGCGGCGCGCCCCTTTTCATGTCCCAGGCACCGGCCTCATACCATGATTCCTGAAACTGACGAATATCAATAAACAGATACAACGGATGTCGCTGGAGCGGAAAAACAAACCGGAGAATTTCATCCCGGGACTTCCCGTCCGGCCGCTTTTCATCTTGCAATATTTTTTTCGCCTCTTCGGGTCCGGCCGCCAGCAGCCGTTCAAGTCCGCTCAAGGCTTCAGGCCAGTTCCGGCCGAAAAGACCAAAGGCCCGCTCGAATCCAGCCAGGCCGTGAGCCGCGTAAAAAATCATCCAGTTGGCCGCCAGACGAAAGTCATCAACCGCCAGAGGCCGGTTCTGGATATACAACAACCGGCCGCCATGAAAAGAGCCGTCCGTGATGGTGGCCCGGCGGGCGTAAAATTGCAGGGGATAGCCCTTGCTGAAGGAACTCCATATAACGGCGTCAGCTTCGGTGACCCGGCCGATCTTTTCCATGGCGGCATAATGCCAGGAGGTCAGCCAGGGCTGCCTTAAATTGTTCTGATGGATCTTCAGCAGGCATAAGAGAATCATGATACCCGTCATGCCGATCAGCAGAACTTTCATAAAAAACCGACTTTTACCGGCCTCCCAGAGCCGGCAGAAAGCGTATCCCGTACCCAGTCCCACCAAAGGCGCGGCAAAAAACAAAAAGCGCTGGCCAAAAAAAGCCAGGCTGCTGACCGCGATCAGCGGCAAAACCGCCAGAACAGGCCGGGGCTGGTTTACGGCCAGCCAGGCCAGACCGGTCAGACCAAGAATCAGGGCTGAGACCCCCCCCAGACCGAGATAGCTCCAGGCAGTGACGAAATCCGCCCGCTGATCGCCGAAAAAAAGGCCGGGGGTAGGGAAAGCCTTATCCCCTGAAACTTTAAAAATGTGCATCATCCGAATAACGATTTTATCCATATCAAAATAACCGCCAACGGCCATTATGAACCAGAAAAGGACGATCATTCCGACGATTAGAACCGGCATTGCCGCCTTTTTCGCGGACGGTCCGAAAAAAAAAGCAGCCAGGGCCAGGGGGAAAATCATTATGGCGGATACTTCCAACGGCACCTGTTGCCACCACCATAAAAACAAGAGGTATAAAATCAACCAGCCACAAAACCAGGCAAGCTGTTTGTGAAGATTTGTCTGAGCGGCAAAACGCAGGGCAATATATACCGCCCCGGTCGCGAAAAACACGTTCAGACAATCGGTATCGAACCGGCCGAAAACGGTCCGCGCCGTATAGGCAGGGAAAAAAAGCGCCACCGCGGCCGCGATCAGGCCGCAGGGGCGTCCGGATATTAATCTCCCGATGGCATAAACGGGGAAGATCAGCAGCAAGCCCAGCACACAGGGTATTAAGGCGGCAATATACTCCAGCGGAAAGGGAAAGATTATTTTAAGACCGGCCAGTAAAACAGACAAAAGGGGCGGCACCAGGGGGCGCCGCGCTAACTGGGGAAAACACCGGTGAGGATCCGAGCGATCATATGCGCCTTCCAGTAGATCCCTGGCCAGATCCATATAATAATAGGAATCGGCGTCGATCATCACCGGCCGCGTCTGATCCCCCAGGAACAACAAATCCTTGTTCTGGTGCCAGATAAACAGGCCTTCCAACCGCGTTAAAAAACCGACAGCCAGAAAAACAACAATCATGCAGGAGAATAAAATTGAAGTGAGGCGTTTAGATTTCCGCATATGGACGCCAAAAAGAACAGAAATTAATCCCTGCCTGCCATTCAGGGAAAATTTTAGGCCGCCGCTATCTGCCGGATACCGGTTTTGACTCTATCAAAAAGGCGGCCAAAATAATTTTTTACTTTGCCCTTTTTCTTCGCGCACGACCCTTTTAGGTACCGTTTGCAACCGGCGAAACCTTTTTTAACCCTGTAAACCATAAAAGTGTCAAAAAAAATCAGTGCCATAAAGCGGCTTTTATTCTGATTAAAAAAAATGACCGATACTTTAAACAAAAAATTCCGACAGCCTTTTCCCGTAAATGAATGGAAAAAAACCAGAATTTGTAACGTATTGATTTTGCTGGCGCGCCTGAAGGGAGTCGAACCCCTGGCCTACGGATTAGAAGTCCGTTGCTCTATCCAGCTGAGCTACAGGCGCGCAAGACCATTCTCAATTACCATGCTGCCTGAATATTGTCCATAAAAAAATAATCAAGAACGGCTTGGGGGCTGTTATTAAACTCCTTGTATCAGGAACTGTTTTCGGTTACGATAAAATTCAAAAAACTGATAAAAAGTAAAGACCGCCAAAAAGTCAGGCACGTTGCCCGGCCCTGAAACCAGAGCGGATGTCGCAGCCGGCACCCCGGCAGGAAAGCAAGTGATCATGAACAAGGCCGCTGACAATCAGTATGCCCAGGCATCAGAAATAAAGCCGTCTGCCCGCAAGGTCCCGAAAGCACTACCACCTGAAGTCGCTTCCGGCAAGAGTCTGGTTACGACCGATCCCTTGCAGCGTTATCTGAGGGAAGTATCCCGCTATGACCTGATTACCCGAGAGCAGGAGATAGAACTGGGCAGGCGAATCCAGGAAGAAGACGATGACGAAGCCGCCTATATCCTGGCGACCTCGAATCTGAGGCTGGTCGTAAAAATCGCTCTTGAATTCCAGCGTGTATGGATGCAGAATCTGCTCGATCTCATCCAGGAAGGGAATATAGGGTTAATGCAGGCGGTGAAAAAATTCGACCCCTATAAAAACGTGAGGTTCTCTTATTATGCGTCCTTCTGGATTAAGGCTTATATCCTTAAATTCATCATGGATAACTGGCGGCTGGTAAAGGTCGGAACTACTCAGAATCAAAGAAAACTTTTTTTTAAACTTAACAAGGAGAAACAACGCCTGATCGACCAGGGGTTCGAGCCCCGGCCCAAACTGCTGGCGGAAAAACTGGGCGTCCCGCAGGCGGATGTCATTAATATGGAACAACGGTTGAGCTCCTGGGACGTGTCACTGGACGAACCCGTCAAAAGCGATTCAGACACGCAGCGTGGAGAGCTGCTGGACTTGGAAAAAACCGCTTCCCAGGAAGAGCAGGTCGGCGATAAGGAACTGAAAAACCTGATCCGACAAAACCTGACCGAATTTACAAAAACTTTAAACGACCGGGAAATCGAAATTCTGAACGAACGGATTTTCACCGATGAGCCCATAACGCTTCAGGAAATCGGTGAGCGCTACAGCATTTCCCGGGAACGGGTACGCCAGCTGGAAAGAAACATTTTAAAAAAAATGAAAACCTTTTTCAGAGAACACATTGCGGATTTTGACACCTATATTGACCAGCAATAAATCAAGATCGACAAGCATGCCAAGCATAACTGAATTAGTGGCTCTGCTGGCCCTCTGCCTGGCCATGGCTGCATGCGCGTCATTCCTCTCCAATCCGGATCCGCCGTCTGGCGCTCCCGCAGTCAGCGACAAGGAGAGCCATTACTATAACTTCATCCTGTCTGAAATCGAAAATAGACATAACCGCACCGACCAGGCCATTGAATACATGGAAAAAGCGGTGGCCGGTCAACCGGAATCCGTTTATTTAAAAAAAGAACTGGCTTACCTCTATCTTGAAGTCAACAATATGGAAAAAGCCCTGGAAACAACGGAAGCGATTCTGTCCGGCCAGCCGGAAGACATTGAAGCCCTGACTATGGCCGGGACCATAAAAAAAGAGCTCGGCCAAGAAGAAGAGGCCGCGTCCATATTTGAGACAATTCTGGCTCTGAACCCGGAGGAGAAGAAAATTTACCATATCCTGGGAGAATACTATATTGAAGAAAATGATTTTGAAAAAGCAGCCGGCGTTTATGAACGGATGACCGACCAGTTTCCTGAATCATGGGAGGGCTTTTTCTTTCTTGGGAGAATAAGAGCCCGGCAGAAAAAGTTTTCGGACGCGGAAAAGAATTTCCTTCGCTGCCTGGAACTGGAAAAGAGCCTGGTAAGCCCCCGCTTTGAACTGATAAAATTATATAAACAACAGGCCGGGGATGATATCGAGATAACCGTGCAGACCGGAGACACGCTGTTCTCTCTGTGCCGCAAGCATTACGGAAAATATGATGACAAGCTGGCGGAAAAAATCATAGCCGTCAATCCCGATCTGCCCGACGCCGCTTCGCTCAAGGCCGGGCAGAAACTGATTCTGCCGGGAACGGCCCAGATACACGACGGTTTCTATCATGAAAAAATCATCAATCTCTACAATTCCATCTTAAAGGACCATTCGGATAATCATGGAGCGGCCATGGAGCTTGCCCTCTACTATTATTCCGTCGGAGACCGGCAGCGGGCGGATGACCTTTTGACGGATCTGGGCCGAAAAAGCGAAACCGATACTCAATTTATGTTACAGCATGTCTCCCAGTATTTTATCAGCCGGCAGCGATATGACGACGCCCGGATCGTCCTTACCGGTCTGCTGCGGGGAGCGCCGGACGACTCTGATCTGAATTATCTTCTGGGCCTGATCTACGATAAACAGCAACAGAAGACCGATGCCCTGCGACATTTTTCCCGAATAAAGAAAGATTCGATGTTTTATACCAGCTCCCTGCTGCAAATGGCTTTTTTATATGAAGAAACGGAACAGCCGGAACAGGCCGAATCGATTTTTGATCTTTTACTTGAAAAAGATCCGGAAAGTATCGAGATTCTCCTGTATGCCGGGTCATTTCTGGAAAGAAGGGAACAATACGAACAAGCGGAAAAGCTCTACCTCCAGGGGCTGGATCTGGACTCCAAAAACACGGACCTTCTCTTCAGGCTAGGGGTTATCTATGACAAGATGGGACAAAAAGAGGCTGTTATCGAAAAGATGAAAGCCGTTTTAGAAATCGTCCCCGAAGATGCCAACGCTTTGAATTATCTGGGATATACATACGCCGAAATGGGTATAAAGCTGGACGAGGCCCAGCAGATGATTGAAAAAGCGCTGCAGATTGACCCCGACAACGGCTATATTACCGACAGTCTGGGATGGGTCTATTATAAGAAAGGTGAAATAGAAAAGGCCATAGAACTCTTAACGCGGGCGGTAAGCCTTTCTCCCGATGATTCAATTCTGCTGGAACACCTGGGCGACGCCTACATCAAAAACGGAAACACCGACCAGGCTCTTGAAGCCTACCAGCGCAGCCTTAAATTAGCTCCGGACAAGGATAAAGAAAAAATCACTGAAAAAGTAGAAAACATCCTTCAACCGGTTGACATGCCATGAAAAAAAGGCTTTTTCTTCTCGTTCCGCTGGCGATCATATTGATAACTGCCGGATGCGCGCCGTTTATCACCAAACCGGAGAAAACCGTATCACCCCGGGCCGAAGAGCTGCTCGATCGCATCAACGCTATCAACGCCTGTATGACCGCCTCGAAAGGAATCGGCACGATTTCTTTTCAGACCAGGCAGGCCATGCCCGATATGCGTTTTGCCTGGCTATGCAACCTGCCGGATAAAATCCGCCTGGAACTCCTGGCCCCGACCGGAACGCCCCTGCTTACACTGGCTGCCGACGGGGACTATTGTTACTTCCTTCCCCGGACCGGCCAGGACCGGCTGCGCAAAAAAAAAGCAACGGATATCAATCTTGAAAGAATAATTTCCACCCCACTGACCGTCAGCGACGCTGCCCATCTGCTGGCCGGTGCCATCCCGCTCCACGAATTTGACACAGCCGAGCGAATCGCCATGCCCGACGGGGACTATATCCTTCAGCTCAAACGCCATTGGCCGGGCAGAACCGAAAACATCATCTTCGACAAAACGACCAACCGACCCCGCCAGATTGAATTTCTTCGCGGGTCCGGACAAAAATTGGAATATTCGGTTCACTTTATAGGTCTACAGACGATAAACGACGTAACGATCCCGGAATCTATGTTTTTTCGGAACAGCCGGGACGAAACCGCTGTCATCACCATCAGCCGATTCTGGCGGCAAGCCGACGTTCCGATTGAAAAATTCAGGCTGACCGATAAACCCTGAAAAACCGGCGCCGCATGGTCTTCGCCCCGGATGCTTCAGGATTTAATCACTACAATAGCTGTCCCCTCCAGCGCTCTGACCAGCTTGGCACTCGGATCTCCCAAACGGGATCAAATCGGCCGTTTCAAACCTTCAAACAGCCATGGGCCCTTCACGGTCGGCTCGACTATAGCCGATTTTAGTTCCGATAAAAAACGACGGCGCGGAATTTCCTCCGCGCCAAACCGCACCAGGTTGGGCGTCGTCATCTGACAGTCAATCAGTTTAAAATGGTTGCTCTCCAGAAATTTTACCAGGTAAACCAGCGCGATCTTGGCGGCATTGCTGATTTCAGTAAACATCGATTCCCCGGAAAAGCATTGCCCGATGGCAACCCCATACAGGCCGCCGGCCAGCTCCCCGCCGGCCCAGGCCTCAACCGAATGGGCCAACCCGACGTCATGCAGCGCGCAATAGGCTTCTATCATATCGCCGGTTATCCAGGTCCCCTCGTCTCCCTTTCTTTTTACGGTAGCGCAGGTTGTGATCACCTCTCTGAAGGCCGTGTCGAAACGAATGTTAAACAGCCGTCTGTTGATCGCCCGGCGCAGACTCTTCGATATTTTCAGGGCAGCGGGATAAAGGACCAGCCGGGGATCCGGAGACCACCACAGCAGCGGCTCGCCTTCGGAAAACCAGGGAAAAATACCGGAACTGTAGGCATTAACAAGACGACCAACCGTCAGATCACCTCCCACGGCCAGCAAGCCGGTTGGATCGGCCAGACGCGGCGGTGGAAATTCGACGGTTTTCCTATCCAGAAGAAAAATCGTCATCATGCCAACACATCTGATCAAGCCCGTCGTCGCGGCCGTTCATGCTCGCCATGCCCACCTTGATACCGCTTAAACGCGCTATTTATAATCAAACAACAGAGCGCCGTCGGCAAGGTCGACCAGCACCTCACCGCCCTTTTCCAGGCGACCGAACAGAATCTCGTCGGACAGGACGTCTTTTATCCGGGTCTGAATCAACCGTTCCAGCGGACGCGCCCCGTAAATTGGATCATGCCCTTTTTCGGCCAGCCATCGTCTCGCCTGCGCGGAAATAGAAAGGGATATTTTCTGGGTTTCGAGCTGTAAGCAGAGCTGGCCGATAAACTTGTCCACCACTTTTTCCATGATCCCGGTCGTCAGGGAATTAAAGGTGATAATCCCGTCCAGACGGTTTCTGAATTCCGGCGTGAAAAAATTCTCCACGGCTTTTTTCCCTTTGGTCCCAGGGTTATCGGCATCGCTCCCGAAACCGATGGTCTGACTGCTGATCTCGCGGGAGCCGACATTCGATGTCATCATAACGATGACATTCCGGAAATCCGCCTCCTTGCCGTTATTGTCGGTCAACACAGCCCGGTCCATAATCTGAAGCAGGATATTAAAAACATCGATATGGGCTTTTTCAATCTCATCCAGCAGCAGAACACTATGGGGATGTTTGCGGATCCGGTCGGTCAGCATGCCGGCCTGTTCAAAACCGACATACCCCGGCGGCGCGCCGATCAAGCGGGCGACGGCGTGCTTTTCCATGTATTCACTCATGTCAAACCGGAAAAAACTGACGCCCAGGATCTGCGCCACCTGTCTGGCGACTTCCGTTTTACCGACGCCCGTCGGGCCCGTGAAAAGAAAGGACCCGATCGGTTTATCCGGCCTGGCCAAGCCGGCCCGGCTGCGTTTAATGGACGACACCAGAAAAGAAATGGCTTCATCCTGGCCGAAGACCACCGACTTCAACCCTTTCTCAAGAACGGCCAGCCGCTCCCGATCGTTTCTGGAAACCCGCTGGATCGGGATTTTCGCCATGGCGGCGACAATTTTTTCAATATCGGCCGGATTGACTCTTGTCCG
>CAYSMV010000240.1:0-4559 GCA_964432245.1 uncultured Desulfobacterales bacterium | reverse complement strand
GGGTTCCGCCTGCCGCTGGCGGGGATCACCCATCCGCTGGTTGCAACCCGGGTCAAGCGGAAACTCGCCCGGATTTTTGCTTTTCGTCACCGGGTTACGGCCGCTGACCTGGCGCTGCAACGGATATTTCAGGATCAGCCCCGGCAGACCGTCCTGATTACCGGTGTCAGCGGACTGATCGGCTCCCGGCTGAAACCTTTTCTGACTACCGGCGGGCATCGGGTTCTGACCCTGGTCCGGCGGCCGCCGATATCCGCTCATGAAATCTTCTGGGATCCGGCGGCCGGTCGAATCGACCTTGACCGTTTGGAGGCCGCACGGCCGGACGCGGTCATTCACCTGGCCGGAGAAAACATCGGGAACGGCCGCTGGACGCAAGTTAAAAAAAGCAGGATCATCGACAGCAGGGTAAACGGAACGGCCCTGCTGGCCTCCGCTCTGGCCCGGATGACCCATCGGCCCGGATCGTTTCTGTCGGCCTCGGCCATTGGATTTTACGGAGACCGCGAAGATGAAATTCTGGCTGAAACCGCCGGGCCGGGGAATAATTTCATCAGCCATGTCTGCCGGCAATGGGAGGAAGCTGTAAGACCGGCCGTTGAAGCGGGCGTCCGCGTTGTCCGGATGCGCTTCGGGGTCGTTCTGACGCCGGAAGGAGGCGCCTTGAAAAAGATGCTGCCGCTGTTCCGTCTTGGCCTGGGCGGCCGGATCGGATCGGGACGGCAATATATCAGCTGGATCGGCATGGATGACGCCGTCGGCGCCCTTTATTTTCTGTTGATGAGGCCTGATGTTTCCGGGCCGGTCAATCTCGTTTCACCCAGTCCGGTCACCAACGCGGAATTTACCCGCGTTCTAGGCCGGGTGCTGTCGCGGCCGGTCCTTTTTCCGGTTCCGGCCCGGCTGATTCAAGTGGTTTTCGGCGAGATGGGAAAGGAAACGGCTCTGGCCGGCGCCCGCGTTAATCCTGGAAAATTGCTTGAAATCGGCTATCCGTTCCTGTATCCGGTACTACAGGAGTGCCTGGAACATTTACTGGGAAAGATCGCCTGAACGATGAGCCTGCGATTAAGAACCCTGTTTTTTCTGCTTATTCTGACTGCCCTGGTTTTCGGGTTTCTGCATTTGTTTATGGATGCCGGTGCCTATAATTTCGAGCGGCTGCACATTTTTCTGTTTAACTTATGCGCCGGCGGAACCATTATTCTCTATTTCACGCACGGAAAAAAAACCCTTTCTTTTATCGCGGCCGCTTTCCTTATTTTATCTCTGGTTTACGCAATCCTGGCCTTTTTTCACCTCTATTTGTCCGCCATGGCGATTTCACTGGTCCTGGCCGCCCTGGTTGAGACGACGCGAATCCGCGAGTTTTCCCTTTTTCCTTTCGGATTTTTCAGCCGAGACGAACCGGTCAGCCGCAAATTTCATCAGGCCTCCCTGCTCTGTCTTTCCATTGCTCTGGTCTTTTCCACGGCCGTGGTGGCTAACAACGAATACTTAAAACTGGTCTCCATTCCCAAGCTGGAACTGGATGTTTTCTTTCTGGGTTATTCGTTTCCGGTGTCTCTGATTACCCTGTCGGTGATTTTTTCATATCTGGATCAAACCGAGGGAAGCGTGACCCGCCTGCTCAGGGAGATTGCCTTCTGGACCATCAATCTCGGGGTTATCATTTTTTTTGTGTTTATCCTGCTGGAACAACTGCCCAGCCAGATGGTCGTCACGGCCATCCTGTTTGCCGCCGTGGTAATGACGTTTTTTCTTTATTACCGGCTGGGAGAGCGTATTCAGCAGAAAAATTTCTTAAGTTCCGGTGTCTGTTTTCTCATGGTTACCGCGATTACGGGCATGGCCTATATCATGGCGGAGGCGCTGCCCGGTTACGGACATGAAAAATATTTATGGCTGATGAAGCTGCACGCCTTTGCCTCGCTTTACGGCTGGAACCTGTGCGGCCTGGCCGTCATCTGCCGGTATGATGATTTTCCCATCCGGCTGCATTCTTCCGGCGTGATCGCGCTGCACTGGATATCCGCCCTGGTGCTGGCGCCGGCGGGCATCTATTATCGCTCCGCGGCCGTCGCGGCGTTGGCGGCTTTTTTTATTCTTCTGTATCTGATTTTGTTTGCCGGAAAAACATCGGATCAAACTTCAAGGCGGCCGGAAGAAGGCGACGCCGGCATATTGTAATCCGTCGAGTAACCGACGAGACGGCCAAAACAGGAAAGGTTTTTTTCGGAACCGTATCAGGCAGGCCTCTGGCAGCGCGGACAATAATGGGCCGAACGCGAGCCGATGATCTCCCGCCGGATGGCGGCGCCGCACCGAGCACAGGGCTGGCTCTGCCGGCCGTAAACCCGCAGATAAGTCTGGAATCCCCCGGCCTCCCCGTTGATCCCGGCAAAGGAGTCCACGGTGGTGCCCATATTGTCGATGGCCATCGTTAACACTTCCCGGATGGCGTCATGGAGGGCGTTTAATTTGCGCGTTCCGATGTCGCAGGTGAGGCAACGGGGATGAATTCTGGCCTGGAACAGGGATTCGTCGGCGTAAATATTGCCGATGCCGGCCAGAAACCGCTGATCCAGCAGAGCCGGTTTGATCATGCGGCGGGAGCGGCGCGCCAGGGATAGAAAATCCTTTCGGCTGATTTCAAGCGGTTCCGGACCCAGATCAACCAGTCCTTTCCGGGTCATGACCGTCCGGGTGGGAAAAAGCCGGACGCGTCCGAACCGCCGCGTATCCTGATATCGTAACTGCCGCTTTTCTCCTTTCAGGTCAAACAGCATCAGATCGTGACGGCCGGGGAGGGTGTCATGGGCTGCCAGAAGAAAATGGCCGGTCATTTTCAGATGGACCCACAGCGTCAGTCCGCCGGACAGATCAATGAGAATATTCTTTCCCCGGCGGCGCACATCCAGGAACCGACGTCCTTTCAGGGATCGCAGCCAGCCGTGGGGGTTGTCCCGGTTGATCTTGGGATAGCGGCAGACGGCTTGGGACAGGGTCTTGCCGATAATGGCGGTCCGTAATTCCCGGACAATGGTTTCGACTTCCGGCAGTTCGGGCATTCGTGCTCCTTGGCGTCGGAAAATCAGCTTTCCGCGAGTTGTATCCTGCAAAATTAGGCCGGCGGTTGTGCCCGGTTACCGGTTTTTATACAGCGGGGACATGGCTCTCAAGGATTCCACGATGCGTTTCAGGGCCTTTAAAAACCCCAGGATATCGGCCTCGGTGTTCTCTATGCCCAGCGTGATGACCAGGGTGCCCTGAGCGTCGGCGTGGTCCAGCCCGATGGCCATTAAAACATGGGAAGCCCGCAGCGAGCCGGTGGCGCAGGCCGAACGGGTGGCAACGGTATAGCCCTCATCGTCCAGCATCAGCATGATGCTTTCGCCTTCGATATATTTAGGAGATATGGAAATCAGGTGCGGCAGACCGTTGTCCGGGTCGCCGTTTACGAGGTATTCGTCAATATAATCAGGCATCTCGGCCAGCAGAAGCTTTTTGAGCCGTTTGAAATGAGCCAGTCGTTCATTCATCTGCCGCCGGGCCAGATCAGCGGCCGCGCCCAGGCCGATGATGCCGATCAGGTTTTCCGTGCCGGCCCTCCGGTTTTTTTCCTGAACTCCGCCGTCGATGATCGGCCATATATTGGTGCCACGACGGATGTAAAGACCGCCCACGCCGGTCGGCCCGTAAAAAGGGTTGGAGGCAAAGCTCATCAGATCAACCCCGAGATCATGGACGTCGACCGGCACCAACCCGACGGAGTCCACGGCATCGGTGTGAAGCAAGACCTTTTTCTCCCGGGTAATGCGGGCGATCTCTTTGATCGGTTGGATGGTACCGATTTCGTTGTTGCCGTGCATGATGGAGACCAGGATGGTTTCCTCTTTGATGGCCCGGGAGACCTCTTCCGGATCAACCCGGCCCAGGCTGTCCACGGAAACCGCGGTGGTCCGGAAACCCTGCTGCAGCAAACGTTTGATGCTGCGGTTGACGGCATTGTGTTCGATGTTGGAGGTGACGATATGGTTGCCTTTTTTAGCATTGGCCAGGGCAACGCCCTTGATGGCGTGATTGATCGATTCCGTGCCGCCGGAGGTAAACACGATTTCCCGGGGATCCTGGCAGTTGATCAGGCCGGCGACAGATTCCCGGGCTTTTTCCAGGAGTTCGGAGGCGCGTTCTCCCTCCATGCTCTGGCTGGAGGGGTTGCCCGGCGGCTCCTGGATGGCCTTGATCATGGCTTCCTGTACTTCCGGCAGCAGCTGGCTGGCGGATATATGATCCAGATTGATCTTGCTCATGTGTTTTCCATGTTTTTTACGAAATTAGTGGTCTTCTCCTATTTCCGACAAACAGGCCTTGCAGAAGGTGGCGTCCTCATCTATTTCCGCGTCGCAGTAAGGACAGTGGCAGCGGCCGGCTTCATCCACGTGCTGGTGCTTTTCCCGGCGTTCCTCTTCCGGCCGGACAATGCCCGCCTTCTTGTCTTCATAATCTTTAATGGCCATCTGCAGGGCATCGGCGCCCAGATTGGAGCAATGCAGCTT
>CAYSMV010000239.1:0-2886 GCA_964432245.1 uncultured Desulfobacterales bacterium | reverse complement strand
ACGACAACGGCGTCGCAACCCGCCCGATATGGCGACTGATGAACAAACTGGATGTTTACAGGCATTGCCAGCGGGATGATCTTGCCAACTCCCAATGGTTGGAAGATCGTATTGTGAATCTCCCGAGCGGAATCAGGGTGTAATGGGCGACAGCCGATTTTATGGTGAGAGACATTATGACTGAAAAAAGAAAAATCTGCGTTGTGACAGGCACGCGCGCCGAATACGGCCTTGTGTACTGGTTGATGAAGGAGATTGCCGCCGATGCCGCTCTCGAACTGCAGATTATCGCAACCGGCATGCACCTGTCGCCTGAATTCGGGCTTACCTACAGGGTGATCGAGCAGGACGGCTTTCACATTGACGCAAAGGTAGAGATGCTCTTGTCCAGCGATACGCCGGTTGGCATTGCCAAATCCATCGGCCTCGGCGTGATCGGCTTTGCCGACGCCCTCGCTCGCCTCCAGCCGGACATTATGGTGGTTCTCGGGGATCGCTATGAGATATTTGCCGCTGCGCAGGCCGCAATGATCGCCAGAATTCCGATAGCCCATATCCACGGTGGGGAGACAACCGAAGGGGCCTTTGATGAGGCCATCCGTCATGCGATTACCAAGATGTCCCATTTTCATTTCACTGCGGCGGAAGCCTACCGCAGGCGCGTCATTCAGTTGGGAGAGTCGCCCGAGCGCATCCTGAATTTTGGGGCGCCCGGTCTTGACCACCTTCATAAATTAGAGCTGCTCAACAAAGAGGCTTTCGAAGAAGCCATCAACTTTCGACTTGGGGAATTATCGTTTCTTGTGACCTACCATCCTGTGACACTCCAGAACGCCAGCCCGCTTGAAGCCGTCAATGAATTGCTCCGGGCAATGGATCAGTTTCCGCAGGCAACCATCATTTTCACGAAGGCAAATGCCGACCCTACCGCGCGGCTTCTCAATGAGCAAATCGAAGGATATTTCGAAAAACATACTGGGCACATTAAGGTTTTTGCCTCGATGGGCCAGTTGCTCTACCTGAGCGCCTTAAAAAATGTTTCCCTAGTTATCGGAAATTCGTCGAGCGGCATTGTTGAAGCGCCATCGCTTCACACTCCTACTGTCAATATTGGAAAACGTCAGCAGGGAAGGCTTAAGGCGCTATCGATCATCGATTGCGAGGAAAAGGAAGAAGCCATCGTTGAGGCGATAAGAAAAGGGTTGTCCCCAGAGTTCAAAGAGTCTGCCAAAAAGGCAGTCAATCCTTACGGTCAGGGCAATGCGTCGCATGCAATAAAAGAATATTTGAAAAAGGTTTCTCTTAACAACATTTTAATGAAAAAATTCTATGATACAAGCCGGTAGCTATCAAAAATTTTGGAGGAGGAGATGAAAAAAGAAAACAAAATTTTAGTCAAGAGTAGCAGATCAGAAGATGAAAAAATCAGAAGGCAAGCATTTGTAGACGTTTTTCGGAAGTGTCCGATACCTGATGACGAAATTCTTGCAAATTTAAGTTTATTCATAAATCGACAGAATTTATCAGAAATATTATTCATGAACCAACTTTATGAGAAAATCATCAATGTGCACGGAGTCGTAATGGAGTTGGGTGTAAGATGGGGTAGAAACCTTGCTCTGCTTGAGAGTTTACGCGGTATTTATGAGCCGTATAACCACAATCGAAAAATCATCGGTTTCGATACTTTTGAAGGATTTCCATCAATAGACCGAAAAGATGGATCTGACAATATCATTGCTGTGGGGTCATACTCGGTAACAAAAGATTATTATACCTATCTAGACAAGATCCTAGCCTATCACGAAACTGAAAGTCCCATTTCGCATATCAAAAAGTATGAGATTATTAAAGGAAATGCTGTAGAAACCTTAAAGAGATATCTGGAAATGAACCCGGCAACAATCATCGCAATGGCTTATTTTGATTTTGACATATATGAACCCACAAAGTCCTGTCTTGAATTAATAAGAAATCACATAACGAAGGGGACTGTAATAGGGTTTGATGAGCTCAATGATGTTCATTACCCTGGAGAAACCATCGCCATGAAAGAAATTCTAGGACTAGACAAATATGCAATTAGGCATAGTCTCTACAGTCCTTCCCAGTCTTACCTTATCGTTCAATAGAAGCATGAGAAGCGTTTGTTCTTTTGAAGGAAATTATGCCATGAATAGAACATTAACTATTGCCGAAGCCGGGGTCAACCACAACGGCAGCATCGAAATGGCAAAAGAACTGATCGATGTCGCCGTCGGGGCCGGTGCGGACATCATCAAGTTTCAGACATTTAAAGCAGAAAAAGTCATCAGCAGATCTGCACCCAAAGCGGAATACCAGAAAAAGACAACCGCCGAAGGCGAATCCCAACTGGAAATCGTCAAGAAACTCGAGCTTGATGAGGCTGCCCACCGAACACTGATTGAATACTGTCACTTGCGGCATATCGAGTTTCTCTCGACCCCGTTTGATTTTGACAGCATTAATCTGCTGGCGCGCACATTTGGGCTTCCCCGTCTGAAAATTCCGTCCGGCGAGGTCATCAACGGCCCCTATCTGCTTTATATCGCGAGGACCGGTAAACCCGTCATCCTTTCCACGGGGATGAGCACGCTGGCAGAAGTTGAGGCAGCCCTCGGCGTGCTGGCGTTTGGCTATCTTTACAGAAATGCCAGGCCGTCTCTGCAGAAATTTCAGGACGCTTACTCCTCTGAAAGAGGGCAGGCCGTTTTGGCAAAAAAAGTGACCTTGCTGCACTGTACGACGGAATATCCCGCGCCATTTGACGAGGTCAATCTGAAGGTGATGGCCACGATGCGCGCGGCCTTCGGCCTGCCCGTGGGTCTCTCCGATCATACTCCCGGCATCGCGATCCCGATCGCC
>CAYSMV010000238.1:0-1511 GCA_964432245.1 uncultured Desulfobacterales bacterium | reverse complement strand
AGGGCGATTATTGACCGGTATTATGAAAAGCTGACGGCCAACCTGGAAGTCGACGTGGCCATTGTCGGAGCCGGTCCGTCCGGTCTGGTCGCGGGATATTACCTTGCCGGGGCCGGGCACAGGGTGGCCATGTATGAACGCAAATTGAGCATCGGCGGCGGCATATGGGGCGGCGGCATGATGTTCAATGAGATCGTGGTACAGCAGAGCGCTTTGCATATTCTGGACGAAATCGGGATCCGCTACCGTCATTATCAGGAGGATTATTATACGGCCGATGCCGTGGAAACAGCGGCCACCCTGACCAGCCGGGCGGTAGGCGCGGGTCTGACCGTTTTTAACTGCATCAGCGTGGAAGACGTCCTCATCCGGCCGGGCCGGGTGATTGGCCTGGTGCTTAACTGGTCACCGGTCGAGATGGCCGGTTTGCATGTCGACCCCCTGGCCATTCGAGCCGCATTCGTTATCGACGCCACCGGGCACGCCACCGAGGTGGTGCGCGTTGTCCGCGAAAAAACGCCCGGTACGTTGAATACCGCCAGCGGCGGCATTGAAGGGGAAAAATCCATGTGGTCCGAGCGGGCCGAATCACTGACGCTGGAAAACACGCGGGAGGTCTATCCCGGCCTGTATGTGGCCGGTATGGCCGGCAACGCTACTTTTGGAGGCCCCCGCATGGGGCCGATTTTCGGAGGGATGCTGCTTTCCGGGGAAAAAGCGGCTCTTGAGATCAGCAAAAGGCTGAAGGCTTGATGACAGGGATTTGCTATGAAGGGTTTTTGATTTCCGCTTCCAGGCGGAAAAACGCCAGTCCCGTCTCTTTTTCATTTGCGACCAGGACATAGCAGCGGTTGGGAGCATCAAAGCCGATGTCGGCGCCCTTGATTAAACCCTTACAGGTCTGGGTCCCGGCCTGTCCGTCTACCACCATGCGCCAGACGTCGCCTGTCTTGGCCATGTAGATAATATGCTTTTCATCCTCGGTAAAATATGGCCGCAACACCAGGTCAAAACAGGGATGAGTTTTTCCGTCAACAACCATGAAAGCTTTCTTATTGTCAGTGTCGTAAACAGCGTACGCTACGCGATTGCCCCGGGGGCTGAAAAAAGGATGTTGCGCGGTAAGACCTGTTTCCCCGGATCCTTCTTCCATCGGAATACCGATCAACGGGAACGGCTTCTGTTCCTCGCCGTTTATTACCATAAACATTTCTTTTTCGTTTTTTCTGGCCGCGTAGCCGTATTTTTCACCATCCGGGCTGAATTTTGGTATTCCTATGGAATCGTAAAATTTACCCGCAACGTCATTGTTGACGACACAGGTTTTACCCTCGTCGTTTTCAGCCGCGTACATGATGTCATTGGTGGCGGGTGAAAAGGAGAAGGCGTATATTTCTTTAAATCCCGGTCCCTTGAGGCCGTTTTTAATTACATGCCATTTATCATCGATTAAGGCGGCATAGGCCGTGCTGGTTTCGTCTTTGCTGAAAATCAGGCGGCCCGGTTTATCC
>CAYSMV010000237.1:0-2979 GCA_964432245.1 uncultured Desulfobacterales bacterium | reverse complement strand
CCGGAGTATGACGCGCTTCTTTCCATGGCCTGCGGCGCGGGAGTCCAGCTTCTGGCGGAAAGATACCCCGAAAAGCCTGTCTTCCCGGCCGTGAACACTACTTTTATCGGCGTTAACCGTGACGTGGGCTGGTACGAGGAAAAATGCCGCGCCTGCGGTAATTGTCAGCTGGGGCTGACGGCCGGTATTTGCCCCGTAACCATGTGCGCCAAGTCTCTTTTTAACGGGCCTTGCGGGGGCACCAACGGCGAAAGTTGCGAAATCAATAAAGACCAGCCATGTGCCTGGTCTATGATTTATCAGCGTCTGAAGGCGCAGAATCGCCTGGAAAACATCCTTAAGCTGAATCCGGTAAATGACTGGAGAAATCAGAAACCGCAGACGCTTATACAGCCAGGATATAGAGAGCGTAAAGCGTTTTTTGAAGAAAAGTAATTTTTTCGGGAAAGAAGGACATTATGAAATCTGAAAGCAGACTTGAAAAAATACTTCATGCGGGGCATTTCGCTTTTACAGGCGAACTTGGTCCTCCCCGGGGCGCCAACGTCGAGGCCTTGCGGAAGAAAGCCCAGTATCTGAAAGGCAAAGTCGATGTGGTGAATATTACCGACAACCAGACGGCCGTTGTCAGAATGTCGAGTTTCGCCGCCTCCTTGTTCGCGATGCAGGAAGGCCTGGAGCCGAATTTTCAGATGGTCTGCCGGGATCGAAACCGTCTGGCCATGCAATCGGATATCCTCGGCGCCTACGCTCACGGAATTAAAAACATGTTATGCCTGTCAGGGGATCATCAGCAGTTCGGTGATCATCCCCAGGCCAAGGGCGTCTTTGATATCGACTCCATGCAGCTGATCAATACCGTCAAGACCATGCGGGATGAAGGAAAATTTTTGAGCGGCCAGGAGATCGATGTGCCGCCCAGACTGTTTATCGGGGCCGCGGCCAATCCTTTTGCCCAGCCCCATGAATGGCGGGTGCATCGTCTGGCCAAGAAGGTTGCCGCCGGGGCCGACTTCATTCAGACCCAGTGCGTATTTAACATGAAACGGATGCGGGAGTGGATCAAAGAGGCCAATGACATGGGCCTTACCGAGAAGGTGTATATTCTGGCCGGGGTTACGCCCATGAAAAGCCTTGGTATGGCAAGGTACATGAAGATGAATGTTCCGGGGATGGATGTGCCGGATGATATTATAAAACGGCTTAAGGGTGTGCCCAAAACCGAACAGGCCAAGGAAGGCATTAAAATCGCCTGCGAACAGATCGCGGAATTTAAAGAGATGAAAGGCGTTGCCGGGGTCCACCTTATGGCCATCGAGTGGGAACACAGGGTCCCCGAGATCGCGGAACTGGCCGGTGTCCTTCCGCGGCCCGAAGTATAACTACAATCTTATTAGGATAATCTGAATACAAGGAGCTTGAGAAGAGATATGGCTGGAAAAAAAGTGGTAATTATCGGTGGCGGTGCCGCGGGGCTGGCGGCGGCCAGGGCACTGTCAGGCTCCGGTGTGGGCGTCCACATTATTGAAAAAACCAATTTTCTGGGCGGACACGCTATCGGTTATACCTGCAAGGCGACTGATGAGTGCATGCAATGCGGCGCCTGCAGCGTGGAACAACTGCTGAAGGATGTCAGCGGGGATAAAAATATTTCGGCTCATTTTTTCTCCGAAATAGAAAAGGTGAGCTACAAAGATGGCTTTTCGATCAGTATTAAGAAAGGGCCGGCTTTTATAGATCCTGAAAAATGCACCAACTGCGGTATTTGTTATGAAAAATCTCCGGTAAAGGGGGCGGTGCTTCGGGGTTATTCGAAAAATAACAACCCGCTCTACGCCTTGAATATGAAAAAAATCGCCGATTGCAAGCCTCTGGTTAAGCTTTGTCCGGAAAAAGCGATCAATCTTGACGCCAAAGCGTCTTCGAAGACGATAAAGGCCGACGCGGTTATCGTGGCCTCGGGATTCGCGCCGTTTGATCCGTCCAAGAAAGGGACATACGGGTACGGGAAGTTCCCCAATGTTATCAGCGGGCTTGATATGGAGAGGATCAAACGGGAAAAGGGGTTGCTGGTCCGGCCGTCGGATGGGAAGCCGCCGCGAAAAATCGCGTTTATACAATGCGTCGGCAGCCGGGATGAACGTCTGGGCAATCTCTGGTGCTCCCGGGTGTGCTGCCCTTACGCGCTAAGATCGGCGCGGTCGGTCAAGTATCATCAACCCGATACGGAGATAACCGTTTTTTATATGGATATCCAGAATATCGGTAAGGAGTTTCCGGCGTTTTATGAAGCCTGTCACAGAGATTTTCGGTTTGTCCGCACCATTCCCGTAGACGTGTTCCCTGTTGAAAATGATTCTTTTTCCATCCGTTTTCATGATGAAGAAGGAACTGCCGGCAAGGCTTCAAAAGAGCCGGAAACCGATGCCGGCCAGCAGGAAGCGGAGGATACAGCATCTGCGTCCCAGGCGGGAAAGGCCGTTTATGAAAACTTTGATCTGCTCGTTCTGTCTATTGGGATCACACCCAATCCGGACAATCTGGTGCTGGCGGATATGTTCGGCCTTGACCTGGATCAGGATGGATTTTTCAAGACGTCCGGGGATCTGGACGCGACTTTTACAAGGAAAAAGGGGATATTCCTGGCCGGAACCGCTCACCAGCCTAAAACAATAGACGCTTCCATTGCCCAGGCGATTAAAGCGGCAAGGGAAGTCACGAAATATCTGGGAGAATAGCAATATGGAGAAGATCAGTATGAATACCGACGTGCTGGTTATCGGTGGAAATTTAACCGGAGACGGGACGGCCGTCACGATTGCGGACGCGGGCTATCGTGTCCTGTTGGCAAAACATGACGGTGACTCCGTTGATCAGCCGCCCGGGCTGCTGGGCGCTACGGATAAAGCCCTGGCCGATTGGAGCAAGATTACCGGCAAGGCGGGATCTCATAAAAAAATCGAAATCCTTAATGATGTC
>CAYSMV010000236.1:0-2066 GCA_964432245.1 uncultured Desulfobacterales bacterium | reverse complement strand
CGGCCTCCCTGAGACTCAACGACAGGCGCCGGTTGACCTGGTCCACGGATATCACTTTCACGGCCACGGTATCGCCGGGCTTGACCACATCCTCCGTCTTAACCACGTGCCGGGTAAAACTCATTTCACTGATGTGAACCAGCCCCTCTATGCCCGGCTCCAGCTCCACAAACGCGCCAAAAGGCGCACAGCGGGTCACCCGGCCTTCGGCCCTGTCTCCGGCCTTGTATTTCCCGGCAATGGCCGCCCAGGGATCGCCGGCGGCCTGTTTGACGGACAGGGATATTTTAAGATCATTGCTTTTGCCGCCACCCTTTTCAATAGACAGGATCTTAACCGGCAGCGATTCCCCGACGGTTACCACTTCGGATGGATCAGCCACCCTGGACCAGCTCAGTTCGGAAATATGCGTCATGCCTTCGACACCGGGCTGAAGTTCGAAAAACACACCGTAAGGCATGATCCGTACCGCTCTGGCGGGCATGATATCTCCCGGGACGACCCGGGACAGGAATTTCTCTCTCTCCCCGGCCTGCAGCCGTTCCAGATGCCGGCGACGGTTGACGATCAGGTTGCGGCCCCCGGATTCGACGCGTTCGATCAGAAATTCCAGGATGGCGCCCACAAATTCTTCCGGTTTTTCCACATAATGAATATCCATCTGGCTGACCGGACAGAAAGCGGTCTTCCCCATCACCTGGACCCGGAAACCGCCTTTGCAGGTTTCCGTGACTTTGCCCTGGACCGGGATGCGGTTCTGCCGCGCCTCATAAAGCAGATCGGCACTGCCGGTCGCGGCGATGGCCTTTGAAAGCCTCACCTCCCCTTCACCGGCCGCGACCACGTAAAGGTCCAGGTAATCGCCCACCCGGCAGGCAAGCTCGCCGTCTTCATTCATCAGTTCGGCTTTTTCCACCACGCCGTCCTCCTTGCCGCCGATATGGACGTAAACGCTGTCCTTACCGATGGCGATCACCTCGCCGGTGATTTTATCGCCCACCCGGATATCGACGGCCCCCTCCGACATATAATTGTCGAGAAGCGACGCGAATTCCCCGGACGTCTCTTCCTTCTCGTCAGGGTCATCCTCTTTCAGGATATCGTTGTTCTGATCCGCCATTATTATTCTCCCTCTTAGATGTTTTTCTCTCCCGCGACCTGTCAACCCTCAAACGGGTGCCTCTTCCGGAAATCCGGCCGATAGATCCCGTGACTTTCCATCTCCTGAAACCAGCCGTTCTCAATGCCCAGGGATTCGGCCCGGCCGCTGACAACCTCATACTCTTCCGGCCGCAGGGTGCGGTTCAAAGGCGGGCCGTATCGCATCGACCCGGCGGAAGGATGATACTGGGACATCAGCGACAAATGAACGACGGGCGACAACCCCCCGGCGATGAAATCAAGCACGGCCAGAGAGTTGTCGACGCAGCCGGGCAACACCAGATGGCGGATGATCAGACCCCGAACGGCAGTACCCGGCGCTTCATCGATTTCCAGGACGCCGCCTGTCTGCCGGTACATCTCCTTCACGGCCGCGGCCGCCATTTGCGGATAATCTTCCGCCCGCGAACATTTACCCGCCAGAGCACTATCCATGTATTTTATATCCGGCAGATAAATGTCCATCACCCCATCCAGCAGCCTTATAATATCGGCCTTTTCATACCCCCCGCAGTTATACACCAGCGGGATATTGAGCCCCCGGTCAAAGGCCTTCTCCAGGGCGGCGACAATATAAGGCAGCACATGGGTGGGGGTGACGAAGTTGATGTTGTGGCAACCCATGGCCTGCAGCAGAATCATGATCTCCGCCAGTTCATCCACGCGGAGAAGAGAACCGCCGGCATCCAGAGAATTGTCGCTGATCTGGTGATTCTGACAATAAACACAACCCAGGTTGCAATGGGCGAAAAAAATCGTGCCCGACCCGCGGGCGCCGGACAAAACCGGCTCCTCCCCCCGGTGAACGCAGTAGCTGGACACCGGCACCTGATCGCCGGACAGGGCGCAGAACCCCACCTCGCCGGCCAGACGGTCGGCTCCGCACTCCCGGGGACAGAGGTCGC
>CAYSMV010000235.1:0-3048 GCA_964432245.1 uncultured Desulfobacterales bacterium | reverse complement strand
GATCTGAACACCTTCTTTATCCAGAAGCTCTTTATACCAGCAGGAAAACTCAAACATGCCCAAAAAACGGTCATTGTTATTGATAATCCCAAAACAGATCTCAACCACCCCACGGCCATACTCGTTGCTGTATGAATCCCCGGGCCGGCTCTGCAAAAACTCTTTAATCAGCGCCAGGCTGGTCCGCTGGGTCTTGTCTTTCCGGATATCGATCGGATCATTCGGCTTCTCGAAAGGGTTCCACTCCTCGTAGCCCTTTTTAAGAATCCGTTTCCGGTTTCGTTCGGACATGTTGTCAAAAATTGCCCGTTTCTGTCTTTCTGCTTCCGATATTTTTTTTTCCACCATTGGGACCGCTCCTTTACGACCGGCTGTTGTCTTCGTCCTTATCCTCGCCGGAAAAACCAAAAAAAACGTCATCATAATCCGTAAGAATCGCCATGGATACCGGCACCAGCATGTCGTCCATCTTCTTATACGCTGTTTTCATATCAACTACCAGCGCGGAGGAAATATCCTTTAACTGCTGAAAGATTTTATCCATATTGACCATGGGATAGGATTCCCCTTCGCGGAAGCCGCTTTTGCCGCAAGAATGACCTATCCCCTGGATAGCTGTTGGAATACCATACAGCCGACAGGTAATCGGTCTGTATTCATAAAGCGAGCACAACTCTCTTTCATTCAGCAGTGGACAACGGATTCTTTCCCGACCCATCTCATATAAAATAGCCACTTCGTCTTTTTTGTTGTCTTTCATTTCCCGGAGGGCTCTTTTTTTCAATCTGAAAACCGCCCGGTCGGCTTTGTTGGCCTTTTCCATCATGTCCGGGTTCGCGCCGAAAGCCGCCTTAAATTTGTGATTCAGGTATAACGCCTCTACCAGCGTCAGGTCAAACAGCGCGTAACAACAATCCGTACAGCCTTTTTTGCAATTGACGCAAGCCGGGTATTGCTTTTTAACTCTTTCAAACACCCGATCCGCCTGGGAGGCCAGCTTTTCATATTTTTCAAAATACGGCGAAAAATCAAAATCCATACCAGCTCCTCGTTTCCTGTTTTTTTTCCCTGTTTAATAATGGCGTCGTAAAAAGCCCCCGCTGCTCGCTTCGTGAGTCTTTCGGGGAAACCTCAATCTCGTCACGGTGGACTTTTTACGAACGTGTTATTATTGTTTCACGTGAAACATCTGCTATTTACCCAGACAAAACCGGCCAAAAATTCTGTCCAGCAGGTCTGTTCCGGCCCGGTCGCCTGTTATCTCATTCAAATGGTCGATCGCTTCCCGCAAGTCTATGACTATCATCTCTTCGGAAAGCCCGTTCTCAAAAGCGGCGATGGCCGACAAAACCGACGTAAACGCTTTTTCCAGGGCGGCTTTATGCCGGAGACTGGGTATCAACCCGCCCGCATCCATCGTCAACCGCTCCCGATATCGAGCCGTCAGCAAAGACCGCAATTCGGAAACGCCGTCTCCGGTAAGCGCCGAAATCTTAAGCGCGGGAAACATCTTAATCCATTCCGGCGGAAAGACAAATTTTTCGGCTTCGGGAAGATCGTTTTTGTTGGCGACAATAATCATGTCGCTGTTATGGATGGTCGCCATTACCTTATAATCCTCCGCCGAAACCCCCGCGGACGCATCAACCATATAAATAATCGTTTCCGCCCTGGAAAGCACCTCCCGTGTCCGTTTTATGCCTGCTCTTTCCATATCATCACCGGAGAGACTTCTCAATCCGGCCGTATCCGTAAAAACAAAAGGGACGCCTTCCAGCATAACCGTTTCTTCAATAAAATCCCTGGTCGTTCCCGGCACAGGAGAAACAATCGCCCGATCCCTTCCCAGGATGACATTGAGGAGGGTGGATTTCCCCACATTGGGGAGCCCGACCAGGGCAACGGTCACGCCTGTTCTTATCCAAGAAAAGTCATCATGACGATCGATTAACGACTGGATCTTTTCTACCACCTCTGATCGCAACACGCCCAGCGCGTTGTCAGAAAAAGACGCTGTCTCCATTTGTTCGGGAAAATCAACGGCCGCCTCCATCTCAACCAGAAGGCCGGATATCTTCTCCTTTATACAACCGATCTCCTCGCTCAGCTTTCCGGCAACCTGATTGGCGGCCGCGGTAAGCGCCCCAACAGACCGGGCGTCAATAATATCGGCTACCGCTTCCGCCCGGGTTAAATCCATTTTACCATTCATAAACGCCCGCCGGGTAAAGTCGCCGGGAGCCGCCATCTCGGCACCGGCATCCAGAAGCAATTGCAGAATGGTTCTCAACACAAAAGGACCGCTGTGAGCATGGATTTCGACGACATCCTCTCCGGTGTAAGACCGGGGCGCCCGCATAAAAGCCACCAGCACTTCATCTACCGGCTGATCATTATGAACAATGTATCCATGATAAAACCGGTGCGATTCCATGCTTTCGGCTGAAAACACCTCCGGGGCCGTCTTCTCCTCTTCTTGTCGCGGCCCCGGGCGCCGCCGGAAAACATGAGCCAGGATCTCTCTTGAGCGGGGCCCTGATATACGGATAACGCCCACCCCGCCGGCGGCGACGGGGGTGGCAATGGCGACTATCGTGCTGTTTTCCATATTTTCTTTAACACAAAGCGACTACTTCTCCACCGCTTTTTTCGTTCGCCAGGTTTTTTTCCCGGGATGGATCACGACGTTACGGATTTCTCCGCCTCCGGCGCTTCTGGTTTTAACATTCTTGTCTTTTCTTAAGGCATCATGAATGATCTTGCGCTCAAAAGCATCCATCCGGTTAATGGTGGTCGGCTTTCCCGTCTGCTTTACCTTGTCGGCCAGACGCGTCGCCAGCGACCTTAACGAATCCCGCCGTTTTTCCATATAATGTTCCACATCCACGAGAACACGGACCCGCTCTCCACAAACCTTGTGAACGATTTTTTCCACCAGATGCTGCATCGCCTTCAGCGTCTGGCCGTGCTTTCCGATAAGCAAAGCGGCATTATCGCCTTCGATATTGAACACCACCTGCCGAGCCTTGACCTGAACCGACACGGTCG
>CAYSMV010000234.1:0-4885 GCA_964432245.1 uncultured Desulfobacterales bacterium | reverse complement strand
GGAGAATATGTGGATGAAATGGTTCCCCTGGAAACGGCCATTCCCCAGTTTCTTTATGGCCGCCACCTGTCACTGCTTGTTACCGCAAAAGAAGGGGAGATCGTAGGCGTCCTGCGGCTGTCGGATGTGTTTGCCGCTGTTTTTCATATTATGGAAGAGAGTCGGCAACAGATGCAGTAGTGCAATCTAAAGCATGGGAAATGGTATTGGGTTATGAAAGAACTGGAAAAACTCCTGGGCAGAATCGTCCAGCGCGCCAACATAAATCTGCGGGAAATAGAGTATGACGTAAAGCCTTTTCTAAAAGGTCTGGTGCCGTTAAGCCAGATGGAAAAATTTTACGCTTTTTACGGAATTTCCAGCTATCATCCCCTGGACCTTCAATTCCGGCACTCCAACCTGGCCGGCAGCTATTTTCTGGGAAAGTGCCGGGTCAGCAATTCGATTCTTTACAAGAGCGATATCCGGGGAGATGAGCTCAAGAAGAAGGGCGATGTGTTCAGGTTCCAGAACCTTGAAATTTCCATTACCAGCGATGAAGGGTTCGATATTGAAGACAGCTTTCTAATCAAGACTCTGGTCCATAATTTTTCTCATGATCCGGAAACCCTGGAGCGGTTTTTTGTAAAAGACACTATTTCCGCGCATTACGCCAATATCCACGGTTCGCCCAGTGACGGCTGTTTTCTGGGGCCGTTTGCCACGGTCGACCTGACGACAATGAGGGACTGTATCATCGGGGCCTTTTCCTATATCCAGGCACAGGAAATCGGTCATATGAACATCAAACCCGGGACGGTGTGGATTCGCAATCCCGGGGTGTTCAATTTTTTATACCGGTTTGATAATCTTCGGCTCAGGGATTATATCTGTTTTGAGGCCGGTTCGTCTCCCCGGGGGGTGTTCATGGATGTCGCCGAAGCCAGCAAGGAGGATTTCCAGACTGTTTTTGACAGTGTCCACCTTGATCATCCCGTATCCGTGCCTTCTACCGCTTCGGTGGATCGTTATGCCGTAATTAAACCTGAAACCCGTATCAGCGACAATGTCCTGGTGGCCCAGAGGGCTTTTATCCAGAACTCCCGGCTGGGCAAGGGCGCCAACGCCCAGGAAAACTGTTATATCATCAATTCCCGCCTGCAGGGCAACAACGTGACCGCCCACGGCGCCAAGATCATCGACGCGGAGCTGGGAGAAGGGGTTTTTGTGGGATTTAACAGTTTTATAAAAGGGCGGCCGGATTCCCGGCTGAATATCGGAGAAAAAAGCATCATCATGCCGCATACCATCATCGACAGCAAAGAGCCGCTGACCGTCCCGGCCGGACATCTGGTCTGGGGGCTGATTACGACGCCTCGGGATATTGAGACAAACAGCATACCCCTGTCCGTCTTTTCAACCGTCAGGGATCAGTTTCGCAGCGGTGAACTCTTTTTCGAGGGCAGTGGCGCCGCTTTTGTGGAGGCTTTTGAAACCCGGATCCATCATATTCTGGAAGCCAACGGCGCGTTTTACGACGGCAAGGACAAGCGGGGCCATGCCCAGATCAACCAGAACATATCGTTCAATACGCTCCAGCCATATCCCGAAGGTGACCTGAAGGGCTTGTATCCCACCATTGTGATTCAACCATAGCCGGAATATTGCAAGGGAAGGCTTATTCCCAGCGTATGGTAATATATTGACTGCGCCCCTGCGATACGACTTCAACCCGGGGGTTACGGCCATTGGCCGCGGCCACCAGTTCCATTAACTGGCCGCTTAGCTGATGGGCGAAGGCGACAATCTTTTCCGGTTCATCTTCTTCATCCGGAGCCGTCATTTTATAGATCGCCCATTTATCGCCGTGCTCAGTGATTTTTGATTCCACCCCTTCTCCCTGGAAAAAATTTGCCCAGGACCAGGCGATTTTTCTGATGCTGGCCAGCGGATCACCGGGAACCAGCAGGTTGTGGTAAACCTGCAGCAGGTTTTTCATGTTAAAACGTCCAAAGGTTCGAACCAGCTCCGGATCGCCACCGGCTATTTCCTGGTAAGCGGCCCAGCCCAGCCTTTTGAAAAGCCTATACGGATACCATTGCGAGGTCAGCAGCTCGCCGTTGATGACTTGCCAGTCTTCCGGTTCAAGCCACCTGTTCCAGTCGCGATCCTTGTTGGCCCGTATCAGACGCACGTAATCAATGATCACGCTGCCCTTGACTTGCATGTATGTCCCCCCATTTTTTTGGCTGATAAATCAATCACGTCCTGTTTATTAAGTGATCAGGGTAAGGAAGGATAAGAACTTTTATGTCCGTAAGGTATAGCAAGGCCAACCTTGTGTGTCAATATTTTTCCGGACGCTACATTGTTATGGCCATTCCATGAGGGTTCAGCAGGTCATTTCAGCAAGGAAGCAAAAAAAGAGAACCCTTCAGGATGTTCAGGACTACCCCAAAAATACCCTTTTTTTTCTGTAATACCGTGTGTCCTGTAGAGATTTCCCGTTTTCTCTGCCTCTTTTGAAATGACCTGCCGCACCCGTTCAAAACGCCCATTAACATGTGGTGATTGCAAAACCATTGACGCACAGGGCCGACCTTGCTATAAATAATAACCGAAAAAGCAAATTCCTGTCCTTTTACAAGCCTGGCCTTGCTATATATAAAAATCATATAAGAAGGTTCTTATCTTTATCTCTGATGCTGAGGTAAGTTATGGATGATCAAATCGTTTCATTTATTAATGGCCTTAAATCCGACAAAAAAATCGCTTCACTGGATGAGGCCTCCATAAAACAGACAATTGTGATGCGTTTGTTGTTTTTACTCGGATGGGATATTTTCAATGTCGATGAAGTAAATTCGAATTATAAAGCAAAGAATCAGCCGATCGACTACTCCTTAAGAATCAAGAGCAGCAACAAGATTTTTATTAATGTAAAAAAAATGGATAAGGCGTTAAACAAAAGTCAACAGCTTTTACTTGATTATGCCGCAAAAGAAGGTGTCGACTTTACTGTTTTCACCGACGGTTTATTGTGGTGGTTTTATTTAACGCTTGATAAAAAGAACCTGGAGCAAAAAAAATTTTGTTCGCTTGATTTCCTAGACCAGAAAGCTGATGATATCGTTGACCAATTGGGGAACTTTCTGGCGAAAAATCCGGTTTCTAAAGGTCAGGCCTTAGAACTTGCTAAAAATATTCTGAAAAAAAGATATCAAAAACTTATTGAAGAAACAATACCGGCAGCGTGGACAAAAGTACTTTCGGAACCACCGAATGAACTGGTGGATTTACTAATTGAAACAACCGAAAAAATCTGCGGTTACGCTGCCGAAAGAGATGCGGTAGTTAAATTTCTAACCGAAGCTTCAAATCAATCGCAGTATTCGAACAGCAGTGCAACTCAAAAACCACTATCGCCGGAGCCTCAAAAAGCCCAGGCGCAAACTTATCATGAACAGTCCTTATCCTCTTTTACGTTTAAAAAAAAGGTTTACCCTGTTAAATCAGGGGCGGATATGCTTCTGAAGCTCTGTCAGATTTTAAAATCCGAATATAAAAAGGATATTGGAAGTCTCTTATGGCATTCAATCGGAGATAAATATTATTTTAGCAAAGACATGAATGAGTTGCGTTTTCCAGAACAAATCGAAGGCACAGAAATTTTTCTCCAGACAAATATGACGATCAATGATGCCGTTAAGGTGGCTTATTCGATTGTATCATTCTTTGGATATTCCAAAGACGATTTTTCGGTGTCTTCGGAAAACAAACAGAAAGGATAAGAACTTGCTTTTTTTGCCATAACATGTAGCAAGGGCGACCCTGTGTGTCATCAATAAATTTTTTCGGCTGATAAATAATCAGGTCTTGTTTATCAAAGATCAGGGTAGATTATCCTCTTCCGATGATGGCCACCGCCGCCACGTTTCTGGCCGGGGAGCCGCCGAGGTTATGGGTAAGAGCGAACTTCAGCCGTTTGACGCGTCTCTCCTCCGGAATCCGTTCAAGCAGTTGCTCATACATGGCATAAACCATCCGCAGTCCGGAAGCGCCGATGGGATGGCCGAAGCACTTCAGGCCCCCGTCCACCTGGCAGGGAACATAACCGTTCAGGTCGTAAAACCCGCTCATGACATCATCATACGCCCCGCCCTTGGGTGAAATATGCAGGTCTTCCATGGTGACAAATTCGGTAATGGAAAAGCAGTCATGGACATCCATCAGGGTGATCTCCTCCCGGGGGTCCTTGATACCAGCCTCTTCATAGGCTGCCGTAGCCGCCCGTCGGGTAGTGGCGAAATGGGACCCGTCCCATTTCGTATGCGCCTCTTCTTCTCCTGAACTGACCGCGATTTGAAGCGCCTTGATTTTGATAATGTCCTGGTTTTTTTTGATGTTTTTGGCTATTTCCGGGGTGGTGACAATCGCCGCCGCGGAACCATCGCTGACGCCGCAGCAGTCAAAGAGTCCCAGCGGATAGGCAATCATGGGAGCGGCCTTGATCTGCTCCGCGGACACCGCCCGCCGCAGATGGGCCTTGGGATTCATAGCGCCGTTGGCATGGCTTTTTTCCGACACGTGGGCGATGGCGTCTTTGATTTTTTCCATGGGAATATTATGCCTGGCGGCGTAAGCGGTGGCCAGCTGGGCGAACAAACCCGGCGCCGTGGCGTTGGATCCCCGCATGAACATTTCCGTTCCAAAGGCCGAGCCTTCGGGCAGGCCCCCGTAACCCGTATCTTTCAATTTTTCAACCCCCAGGGCCAGGACGATATCGTAAGCGCCGGCGGCTACCGCGTAGCAGGCGCCGCGCAGCGCTTCCGTGGCCGTGGCGCAGTAGTTTTCCGTCCGGGTGACTGGCAGGTACGGCAGATGCAGCGTCTCCGCCAGGGGATTG
>CAYSMV010000233.1:0-3265 GCA_964432245.1 uncultured Desulfobacterales bacterium | reverse complement strand
CGTAAAGCGTTCATAGTGTCCCAGGTCCAGATCGGTCTCCGCCCCGTCGTCCGTAACAAATACTTCGCCGTGTTGAAACGGGTTCATGGTGCCGGGGTCGACATTAATATACGGGTCAAGCTTTTGCAGCGTTACCGTCAGCCCCCGGCTTTCCAGAAGCGCGCCGATTGCCGCCGAAGCCAGCCCTTTCCCCAGAGAGGAAACCACGCCGCCGGTTACAAAAATAAATTTTGATGAAGCGCCCATGTCCCCCTCTTTTGCCGTAGCATTGCTGATGATGGAATCGTAAAAAGTAAAAATCTGGATGGCAAAGTAAAAAGTTCAATATACAGGGCGCAAATCCCGAGGAATGCAGCGCAGCGCATTACGTGAAATTCCGAAGGATGCGGCGCAACGCAGATATTGGACTTTTTACGAAGCCATTATTGATAGAGTTTTCTGAAATTATCAATCGTCTCCTGGATATCGCCTTTTTCTTCCTTTAGATTCGCGTCTTTTTCTTTTTCGGCGCTGATTGTCGGGTATTTTGTCCGCAGAGCCGTTACGTCAAAAAAACCGTCCGTTTCCGAACCGCGGCTTTGGATATTACGAACACAGATAACCCGCCGGATTCGATCATTCTGATAAATTTCAACGCGCATTGGGTGCTGGAATCCCGGTTCTCTCTTCCAGTCCAGATACCGGATTTCCACCGTGGATTTTTCGGTATTTCCTTTCAGGAGCAGTCGCAGGGGCAGGAAGGCTTTTTTATCCACCCAGAACTGCGAAACAGATTCATCCGGGTACTGGGCGCCGATCACAAAAGCGACCGTATCCCGGAACCGGCCCAGGCTGACGACGGTCATATCAATTCCCAGGGTTGCCAGACGTTCAGCCAGGCGTTCCCGGCCGCGGAAAACAAAGGGGTCTTTGTAAAGCATCAGCGGGTTTTCGTCAATAGAGATAATCTGTCGATCAATAATCGTTACGGCTTGGTCATCGGCAGACACATATTCCCGCTTGACGTTATTGATGATGATTTCAGAGCGGAATTTTCCGGATGGCTTGAACCAGGCGGTTTCTTCAAAAACAGCAGCGTGTCCGGCCAGGGCGTCACAGGGGGAATCGTCCAGACTGACCTGCTGGCTGACGACATATCCGGAAGACCGGCCCAGTGTTGCGATCATATTTTCCAGGATTAATTCCGGACAAATGATATAAGCCGGGGAGACAGCCGGAAAAACCAGACAGATATTCGTCAGAATAAAAATAATAACCGCTGTCCGTGTTCGACTCATCCCGCTTTTCAGGCCAGAATTAATGGTGTCGGTTGGTAAAAGGGCGAATTAAAACTCGTCGGCCATCCGGGCGGCCGCGCCCAATTCTTCTTCAATTCTCAGCAACTGATTGTACTTGGCGATTCTGTCCGAACGGGACAGGGAACCGGTTTTAATCTGGCCGCCATTAACGCCCACCACCAGATCGGCGATAAACGCGTCTTCGGTCTCCCCGGAACGATGAGAAATAACAGTCGTGTATCCCGCCTGCCGGGCCAGGTCAATGGCGTCCAGCGTCTCGGTCAGAGTTCCGATCTGGTTTAATTTAATCAGGATGGAATTGGCCATACCCTCATTGATGCCTCTGGCGAATATTTCAGGATTGGTGACAAACACATCATCCCCGACAATCTGGATCATATTGCCCAGGCGTTCGGTCATCATGGGCCAGTTGTCCCAATCCTGTTCGGCCAGGCCGTCCTCAATGGAAACAATCGGGTATTTGTCGATCCATTTTTCATAATAGCCGACCATCTCTTCGGATGTCAGTTCCCGGCTCTCGGCCTTGAGGACATATTTCCCTTTTTTTCCTTTGCCCTTCTTAAAAAAATCGTTGGCCGCGGAGTCTATGGCCAGGCTGACATCTTTTCCCGGTTTATATCCGGCCCTGGAAATCGCCTCCACGATTAATTTTAAAGCTTCTTCATTATTTTTTAAATTGGGCGCGAACCCGCCTTCATCGCCCACCGCGGTACCAAATCCTTTGGCTTTTAAGATTTTTTTCAGGTTATGAAAAACCTCGGCGCCCATGCGCAGACAATCTGAAAAGCAGTCGGCGCCGATAGGCACGATCATGAATTCCTGAATATCCAGACCGCTGGAAGCATGAGCACCGCCGTTGATGATGTTCATCATCGGGATCGGCAGGGGACGGGCATAGATTCCGCCCAGATATTTATACAGCGGCATGGCGTAAGCGTCGGCCGCGGCCCGGGCCGTGGCCATGGAAACGCCTAAAATGGCGTTGGCGCCGAGTTTGGTTTTGTTTTTTGTCCCGTCCAGTTCGATCATGGTGCCGTCAATCAGCGCCTGATCATCCGCCGGCAGCCCGGACAGTCTTGGCGCGATGATGTTGTTGACATTACTCACGGCCTTGGTAACGCCTTTTCCCAGAAACCGGCCGGCATTTTTATCGCGGAGCTCCAGGGCTTCGCGCGTACCGGTTGAGGCGCCGGAAGGAACCGCCGCCCGGCCGATGGCTCCGCAAGCCAGACAGACATCCACTTCCACGGTGGGGTTGCCTCTTGAATCCAGTATTTCACGGGCATTTATCTCTGTAATTTCAATCATTTTACTCCTCCTGGAAAATTTATTGATAATTTGTGATGCTTGACAAATTCAAGCAGAATGCTACTATCAATTCCGGTTTATGTCAAGGAGTCGGATGAAGGAAAGGGGGCCGGATGAAAAATTTTTCGCTTTATAAAATTGCTCACCTTCTGGTGGCGGCTATCCGCGTGCTGGAATACCGCGACGGCCATCCTCCGTCCATAGAGGCAATGGGGCAACTGCTTTCTACTTCCGCGGAGCAGGTTCACCGGTGGTGCCGGAAACTGGAGCATCACGGCATTGTGGAGATAACCGGCGGAGCGTACGGTGTCCGTGTTTTTATCCGTGATCATACGGCCATTGAACAGCTTCCAGACGACACCCCCGGAAGCGACCTGGGAGAAGAACTCGCGAAATTCAAACAGGAACAGCAAAACCGAAACCAAAACATCGAAAAATTGAAACACAACGAAGAAGCCAGAAGGAAAGAGCTGTTCAAGCAGATTGAGGAGCAGTTTAAAAAAACACAACAGAAGCAGCCGGGAAAATAGAGATCAAGCGATGAAACGTTTTTGTTTTTTTCTTTTCATCTTGTCTGTTTTCATTCATATTGTTTTATCTTTTGGCAATTATTGACAGGGCGGCAGGGCCGGGTATAAAATAAAAAGAATATTAATGAA
>CAYSMV010000232.1:0-16041 GCA_964432245.1 uncultured Desulfobacterales bacterium | reverse complement strand
TTGAGCATACCCCTGTCCCGGGATTTTACCGACGCCGACGTGGGCTATCTTTATCAAAACATCCTGGAGCCGGTTTTCGCCAATTACGCGCCTACCATGGTTCTGATCGCGGCCGGCTTTGACGCGCACCGCGACGATCCCCTCGGCCGCTCCGCCTGGACCGAAAACGCCTATTTTTTCCTGACGGGCCTGATCCGCCGTCTGGCCGATCAGTCCGGCGGTATCCCCATATTGCTGTCCCTGGAAGGCGGTTACGATCCGGGCGCGAATGCCGCTTCGGTCAAAGCCGTGCTGGAGGCCCTCATCAGCGACGAACCGCCGACTGTTTCCGATCCCGCGCCGTCTCACCCCGACCCGGTGAACGATCTGCTCGAAACGGTATTCACGACCCATCGACCATTCGGAGTTCTCTCATGATAAAAGCCCGCGTGCCGGCGCAGAACGCCGGGGCCAACCTGAACAATTACGACCGGATGCGCCAATCCTTCCGCTGGTCCGACATGGAAACCGAATTGGGGGTGACGCCGACATCCCTTACCAACATCATTACCCGATCCATTGACAAATGGGCCGCCCATCCGGAAAAAAGCGGCCATCCGGCTCTGATTTTTGAAAAACAGGGCCAGACCACGGCCGTGACCTATCAACAGCTCCGGGACATATCCGCTCAATGGGCGACCTTTTTTACCCGGCAGGGGTTTACCGCCGGCGATCGCCTTATGATCATTTTGCCTCCCTGTCGTGAATTTTTTTTTGCCATGGCCGCCTGCGCCCGGGCCGGCATCGTTTTCTGCCCGGTTTTTGCCAGTTCCGGGTATAATGAACTGGAAACCCGTCTGACCGATATCTCCCCCCGGGGCATCCTGACCAACCCGGACCTGATTGAAAACATTCCACCCGAAAACGCCGTTGCCGCGGAAGCGATCTTTCTTACCCGCACCGGGCCGGGTCTTCATCACAATGAAATCGATGTCCAGGATAAAATACCGGCCATGCCCGCCGATTTTCCCGCCCGGCAGTTACCCCTGACGTCGCCGCTTTATATCGTTTACACTTCCGGCTCCGCCCAGCGGCCCAAGGGCATCATCCACTGTCACGGGGACATGGTCGGTATCTACGCCTCGGCCCGCTGGGCTCTGGACCTGACCGACGAGGACGTCCTCTGGACCGACGCCGATCCGGCCTGGGTCACCGGCACGGTTTACGGGGCTTTCGCGCCCTGGCTGTGCGGCGTTACCACGATTGTCTCGGAAACTCCTTTTACCGCCGCCAACTGTTACCGTATCCTTGAAACCTGCGGGGTTACGGTCTGGTACACGACTCCGCATACGATCCGGATGCTGATCGAGGCCGGTGACGATTTGCCCGGACGCTACGATCTGAATACCCTCTGCCATCTGGCCACGGTCGGGTCGCCCTTAATGCCGGATCTGTTTTTCTGGGTCAAAAAATATTTGGGCAACAGTCCTCATGACAACTGGTGGATGTCGGAAACCGGCATTATCTGTCTGGCCAATTTTCCGGCTCTGGACATCAAACCGGGCGCCATCGGCAAACCCTTGCCTGGTATTACGGTAGCCGTCCTGGATGATGACGGCCGGGAGATGCCGTATCTATCCCTGGGACAGTTGGCCATAAAACGAGGCTGGCCGGGCATGATGCAGGGCCTGTGGCAGGACCCTCAACGGTATGAAGCCTGTTTTCAGAATGACTGGTTTCTGACCGGCGATATCGCCCTGCAGGATGAAGAAGGTTATTTTTATCATCAGGGCCGTCTGGACGATATTCTGAAAACCGCTGAAAACCGGACCATCGGTCCCTTTGAGGTTGAACAGGCCCTGTGCCGGCACCCGGCCGTCGCCGACGCGGCGGTGATCGCCAAGGGGAAAAACAGGGAAACCGGCACCTCGATGCTGAAGGCCTTTGTCATCGTTAAGCCGGGCTATTTCCCTTCCCGGCGTTTAAATCATGAAATCAGGATGTTTCTGCAAGCCGGCATCGCGCCGGATATTCTGATCGATGAGATGACGTTTATCGACAGCCTGCCCCGCACCCGCAGCGGCAAACTGCTGCGTCGCGTCCTGCGTGCCTGGGAACTGGGTCTGCCCGGCGGCGATGCCGCCAGTATGGCGGAATAGTCCGCTGTGAACCAGTGTGCCCGGCGATATGCCGGCTTTGTTGGACGCTCGTGAGATAAATCGCAGGGCTCTTCCTTTTTTATCTCCGCGTTAACCCTTATCCCGCGGCGGATCGTCATGATACATATGAATATCTCGCTGAGGAAAGGGGATAACGATATTTTTTTCCCGGAACAATCGGTCGATGGCAAAACGCACGTCGGTTTCAACCGACAGAAAATACGCGATATGGGTCCATATGCGCAGGTTGAAAAGCAGGGCGCTGTCCCCGAAATCCTTGAAGACGACGTCCGGTTTCGGCTGCTTCAGAACGCGCGGCACACCGGCGGCCGCTTCCATCAGGGTTTGCCGCACCAGCTCGATGTCTGATCCGTAAGCCACGCCGACCAGAATATTCCGGCGTAATCGTTTGTCCTTGAAACTCCAGTTGATGACCTGGTTGCTGATCAGGTCGGAGTTGGGGATGATCAGGGAGGCGTTGTCATAGGTCTGCACCACGGTGGATCGGACATTGATTTTTCTGACCGTAGCCCAGGTGTCGTTGATCTGGATATCATCCCCGATCTGAATGGGACGCTCCAGCAGCAGGATAATGCCGCTGACAAAGTTGTTGAAGATGTTCTGCAGACCGAATCCCAGCCCGATGCCCACAGCGCCGAAAGCCACCGCCAGGGTCGTGCTGTTCATGCCGATGAAGTTCAGCGCGATCAGAACGCCCAGCGCCCATAGCACATACACGCTGATGGTGGTCAATGACTCCTGAAGCCCCACCACCATGCCGCTTTTAGCCAGCAGCTTTCGCTGGAAGACATGGCGCCATGTCAGGGCGATAATGTGGGTGATCAGCAGCACGATCAGGGCGTATATAAATCCCATGAGGCTCAGTTCAATACTGCCGATACGGTAGGTCTTTCCCATCGTCCCGATCAGGCCCAGCAGGAAAACCCGTTTACCGCCCCAGGCCAGGATAACGGCCGCCAGAAAAGCAAGCAGCACCAGCGGTTGCCCCAGTTTCAGAAAGAGCCAGGTAACGGGCGCGCCCGATGCTTCGGCCGGCTCCTTGTTCAGATCGGGTTTGACCTGATAGACGAGGGATAATTCCCGCAAAGCGAGATACAGCAGCACCGCCCACATACCGAGTACCAGGGTGCGGCTCCAGGCGGCATACCAGAAAAAAGACATACCGCCGTAACCGGTGATTTCAAAGACCAGGCCGCCGATGCTGATCACATAAGCCAGCATTTTTATCGCTTCTTTCCGGAATATGTCGTTTTTGGTAAACGCTGCCGGGGACGGCCGGCGTCGGACCGTTCTCCAGAATTCCAGGCACCAGGCCACCAGAAGAATTTCAAACACCAGCCTTGCCAGGGGCAGGAGCATGCCGCCGGACTGCGTCAGGTGCGCCATGAAAAGATATACCGCCAGGTAGCAGCGGATCAGCATGAAAAGCGCCCGCAGTCGATTGTGTAAAGCCGGTGGCACGCTGATACCGGTTGCCCGGCTTAAATCGGATAGGATATCCAGCCCCCATTTTGTAAACAGGTAAATCTGAAGCAGCGCCGACAGAATAACGAAATGAACCGGGACATAGAGCCCGTCGGCCTGGACATAAAGATAGAGAAAGATGGTGATAATCAGAAGAAAGGCCGAACGGTTGAACAACCGCCAGGCCAGGCGGAAAGCCGGACAATTTTCAAAAACCGGGTTTTCACGGACGCGCGGATAATGGCTCCGCAGTCGAACCGCCAGCATCATAACCAGCGCGAACAGCAGAACGGGTAACACCATGACTGAACCGCCGGATTTCCACATCAGGCCGGCCTCGCTTTTTATGTGCGAAAAGGACAACAGCCGTTGCAGCTGGCCGAAAAGACTTTCCGTTTCCTTGATCAGGTTTTTCCGGCCGTCCGGCGTGATCAGGGAGGTCCGTCGGATCAGGCGTGAACTTTTCCTGCTTTCATTGACGCGTGTGTCTATACGGGCCGACAGTGCTGTGAGGTTTTCCTCGATGGTCTGGAGTTGTCCGATTGATGACTGGCAAAAATCATATATTTTATCCAGGTACCGGCGTTTCTGGTGGATGACGTCAATCAGCGCCTGCAGATTTTTAATAAAGTCCGCGTTATCGGCCAGATCCTTCCGGGATTTGCGGATTTCTTTCAGGTAGGCGGTATTAATGGCCTGTTGTTCGTTTAGACCGGTTCGCAGCGGCTGGATGGCGTTCAGTTGCTTGTTCAAGGCGTCCAGACGCCCCCGGATCCGGATAAGCGCGGCCTTGACCTGTTTGTCGGCTTCCTCCAGGCTGTAAGGATCCGGCACCTGCTGGGCGGCCAGCAGATTGGTGTAGGTGGTGTGCAGGATTTTATAGCCTTTTATTTCAGCCGCCAGAGAGGGCGTCAGCTCTTGAATTTGATTTTTTTCCTGCTCCAATTCCGCCAGCAGCTCTTTTTCCAGACGCAACGACTCTTCGATCGAATGTTTCACAGCTGCCGCCTGTTCAACATTTTCCTGAGAAAATGCGTCGGACGCGGCCGCGGACAGCAGCAGGGCCGTTATCAGCATCCAGGTTGCGGTGTTTTTTGCTTTCCGTTTGAGATCGTCTGCCAGACCGGGCATGTCTGTTTTTCCTGGTGTTTTTTATATCCCAGTTTTTCCTGGTTTAGGGCTCTTCTTCTTTTCAGGCGCAGGAAAAGAAGGATAAGAATTGGTTTTCAGGTCGGTTTTTTGTAGCAAAGCCCGGCTTGTGTGTCAACATCATTCTGGATATAATGTTTTGATGGGTGTTATGCACGTCTTGGTATTCCGTCCAGGGGATGATAATATTTCAAATAACGATTTTTCAGGCCTTAACAGAGAACAAAAATTTTCTTGTCATCCAAAGGCCGTTTATGGAGGGCAATCAACAAGGAGCGAATATGGCCGGTCGAACGATGAAACTGGTGTCCTGGAACGTCAATGGCCTGCGGGCGGTGATGGGCAAGGGCTTTCTGAAGACGATTAAAAAAATGGACGCCGATGTGGTAGGCATTCAGGAAACCAAGCTGCAGGAATCCCAGGTCACGCCGGACATGGCCGATATCGACGGCTATACCTCTTACTGGGCCCATGCCACGGTGAAAAAGGGTTACAGCGGCGTGGCCGCCTATTCGCGGATTAAACCCCGGAGCGTTAAAACCGGCATCGGCCGGCCGGAATATGACGAGGAAGGCCGCATCATCGAGCTGGACCTGGACGATTTTATTTTTTTTAATATCTATTTTCCCAACGGCGGGATGGGGGAGGAACGTCTGGCCTACAAGCTTGACTTTTACCGTGATTTCTTCGCCCATGCCGAACAGTACCGGAAACAGGGACGCAGCCTGGTGATTACCGGGGATTACAACACGGCCCATAACGAGATCGATCTCAAGAATCCCAAGGCCAATGAAAACACCTCGGGTTTCATGCGCGTGGAACGGGACTGGCTGGACCGGATCGTCGCCGACGGTTACGTGGACACGTTCCGCTATCTTTATCCTGACACGGTCAAGTATTCATGGTGGACATACCGCTTCACGGCCCGGGAACGGAATGTTGGGTGGCGCATCGACTATTTTTTCGTGACCGAAGATGTTGTCTCCAAAGGATGGCTCAAGGACGCCTTTATCGACAACGCCATCCCGGGTTCGGATCATTGCCCGGTGGGCCTGATCCTGGAGATCTGACAAAATGTCAGCGCCTGCCTTACCGCATCGGCCCGAACTCTTTTTCTATCTCTTTTTCCAGCTCTTCAAATCCCTGCTGGGCCTGGGGCCCGTTGACATGCCGGCCGGCGCTGCCGCATCCACCCAGGCTGCTTTCCATATTGGGGTGTGTAATCCAGGCAGGCATCTCTATCCTGGGCGCGGAAGCACAGGCCATGATCCCCAGAGCAAGCATTAAGGCTGGAAAATATTTCATTGATTTATCCGCCGCGTCGGAAACGGTTTCTGTTTTTCAGAAGTTATTAGATAAAAATAGAAAAAAGTTATTAGCCTGTCAAGTCAGAGATACCGGATATAATTCCGTACCAATACTTTTTAAAAAAACGCCGGCGTTAACTTAAAATATAGCGTCTCGCACAATTCAGTTATATAACAATACAGTAAGCAGTTTACGCTTCAAAGCAGTCGCACATGAAGAATTATATAGAAGATATCAAAAAGGATTTGGTAAACGGGAATATGATAATGAAAAAAAATCGGGCAAAACGCGACGGCAGTGGCTAAATTAAGATAGCCGCGTATTTTAATACGAAAGAAAAATAAGAGGGGGGGCGTCATGGCACTTTTTCTGGTCCAACATGGTAAAAGCCTGTCAAAGGACATAGATCCCGATCCGGGTCTTTCAGCCGCGGGCATTTCAGAGGTCGAAGGGATAGCGGAAGTCGCTCAGGGGTATGGAGTTAGCGTATCCCGGATTATACACAGCAGTAAAAAAAGAGCGCGGCAGACAGCGGAAAGCTTTGCCTCTTTTTTAAAACCCGAGTCCGGGGTTCAGGAAGAAAGCGGGCTGAAGCCGCTGGACGATGTCACGGTCTGGGCGGAAAAAATAATTGCGGGAGACAACATGATGATAGTCGGTCATCTTCCTTTTATGGAAAAACTTACTTCATTGCTGATTACAGGATCAACGGATAAACCTGTCTTCAAGTTCCAGAACGGCGGCGTTGTCTGCCTGGATATGGATGCTGACAGTCGCTCCTGGTTTATCAGATGGACATTGATGCCGCATATTTCATAAATATTCATGGCATGTCCGGAAGGCAGCGGAAGAGGGGCTTTATGAGGATAAACATTATTTGTTTCTCTCAGACCGGTAATACCCGCAAGGTGGGCCGGGTTATGGCCGATGTCTTTAAATCGGAAGGCCATGAGGTTGATTTTATTCCTTTTAAAAAAGCCGCCCCGGGATATTTTACGGCGGCGGATATCATCGGTGTCGGCGCGCCCTGTTTTGAAAGCCAGGCGCCCGGGCCGGTACGTGAATTTTTAAGGGAAGTGCCAAACCTGGCCGGGAAAAAGGCCTTTGTTTTTGCCACTTCCGGCGGCGGTCCCGGGCGGGTGCTTTACGATCTGGCCGGCCCCCTGATGGCCGCCAGGGCCGATGTGGTCGGCGGGTTTCTGTGCCGCGGCACCTGTTATTATCCGGTGCCCTGCCTGGTCGACCGGTTTCCCGATCGGCCGAATGAGGATGATCTGGAATCCGCCCGTTTATTTGCCAGGGCGGTTTCTGATCATGTGGAGTCCGGCCGCGCCGGCCCCATGCCGGAAACCCGCCCGGATGTCTTTAAACATGGTTTTGGGTTTTATAATTTACTGGCCATAATGCTGAAAGATCCTCTGATTCGATACCTGATGCCTGGCCCCACGGTGGATCCGGACAGGTGTAACCAATGCCGATGGTGCGAACATGAATGCCCTACCGGCAGTATCGTTTTAAACCCTCTGCCCGAGATCGCTCCGACTTGCATCCGATGCTATCGCTGTCTGAGCGGCTGCCCGGAAAAGGCATTGTCCGTCAAATGGGGCATATCCAATTTTATGGTCTGGACGCTTTACAACAAAACCTTTGAACGCTGGCTGGGAGATGTGAAAGCCGGGGAAGTGTTTTAGAGATACCCTTTATTGTCAGCAGGGGAGGGAATAATGGAAAGGGCGGTATATTCCAAGAATCTTTTTTTTATCGGCGCTATATGGAACTGGCTGGCGACGTTGTCGCTGGCGCTGGGGTATAAATGGTGTTTTCCGCTGTTTAAAATGGACTTGCCGCAATACCCGGTCTTTTTAATCCTGTTTCTGGGCCTGGCCTCTATTTTCGGCCTCGGATATTACTGGGTCTCTATGGATATTTCTCAGAATCACGATATCGTAAAGCTGGGCATTATCGGGAAAATTTTCGTTTTTGTGGCCCTTCTGTCAGCCGGGATTACGGGACAGGTCGCGTGGGCCCTGGTCGGCGGCGGCGTCGTGGATTTAATTTTCGCGGTTTTATATATAGAATTTCTTATATCCTATCCGGGCAAAAGGGGACATTAATGATCGATTGAGTGCGTTCCATAGCAATCGTTACGCGACCTGAAAAAAGGACTCGTCAAATTCCGGGTTGCCGGCGTAACGGTTCATGAAGAACCCCGGCAGTTGATCGACATTGGCGAACAGGTCGGGGTTGACGTCGAATCCCGCCTGTTTCAGGGCTTTATAGATGCTGTCCGGCTGGGGAGGGCAGCCCTTGACGGCGATCATCTCCCGGATATCCGGGTTGTCCTTGTGCGCCTGGTATATGCATTTGCCCACCAGGATGGTCTTTTTCATGCCCGGCGTGGGCGCCATTTTTTTACCGGTCAGCACTTCGATGCGATCCCAGGGTTCGCCCTTCCAGGCGTAACGGATGGCCTGCAGGATAAGGCCGTTAATACCGGAGCAGTAGGTGCACATGGTGGAATCGAATTTCCGGTAGAAAAGTCCCCGGATGCCGCTCTTGGCCATGGGCAGGGGCATGCAGCCGTCGGCCTCATCATAATACTGGAAATCATATTCGTGAAACGAGGCGACGTCTTCAATAGCTTCGCCGACGACTTCGGTATCTGAGAGATCGGTCGGACGCATACGGTTGTCTGCGGCATGAGCCAGATGGGGAACATTGGCCGGATCATGGCCCAGGATCCGGGCGCCCACCAGATCGGCCGAAAGGACGTCTCTTGAGGCCACCAGAAGATTGGTCCGCCTCATCTTACCGTCAAACCCCGGTCCGCGTTCGACGCTGTAAATGCCGTCAATCAGCGTCAGCATGGGCGGCATGGCATCCGACAGCCGGGCGACCATGAAATGCAGGTCCTTGACCGGATCGGCGTTATGGCATTTTTTCCGGGATTTAAAATCGATCAGGCCTTTCAGATTTTTGATGCCCAGGCTGACCACCGCCTGGTTGTGGGTCTTTAAAACCGGCAGGTCAACCAGAAAATCGCTTTCCACGGCGTCGGCATTGAAATTCAAGACCGCGCCCTGGCCCAGGTCGATGGTTTTAAACGGCCTTCGCAGGACGTCAACGTATGCGACCCCGTATTTTTTCCGCAGCGTTTCGTAGCCGAGCGTCTTAAAGGCGTGGGCCGGGGTTTCCGTGTCTTTGGGGTTGGTGACGACGATACCTTCGCCGATGGTGATGCTTTTGACGCCGCGTTCCTTCAACAGAACGACGATATCCTCGATCACCCGGGAAGTGGTGATGACCCCCCACTTGGGAAATTGAACCGCCCTGGTCCAGAAGACGATGTTGGGTTTGATAAAAACATTGGCATCAGACGGCAGGTGATCCAGTCCGCCGGCCAGTTCCACGGCCCGGCGCACGGACGCGCCCGGCGTTTCATATTTAACGATGGAGACGGTGAACTTGCTCATGGTCAGCTCCTTCCGGTTGTTATTTATTTAACGATGTTTTTGCCCATATTCCGATCACAATCAATACCAGAATTACATAAAATCGCAAACAACAAATCCGTTCGCCCGTTGTTTATGATTTTTTGCCGGCGCCGGTATCAAAAAACGTCAGCCCCTATCATGCTGTTGTCATTGCCCGGCCACCCGATCATGTCGGGTGGTAAACTTGACCGGGCAATACGGAGAACAAGCAAATTCCGATGTCATTGCCCGGCTTTGACCGGGCAATCCAATGAAGAGAGGTGTTTTATGCTGGATCCTCCGGTCAAGCCGGAGGATGACAAATTAATGAAGCCGGAGGATGAGAAATTTATTAACCCTGAGGATGACAAATCAATGACGCCGGAGGATGACAAGAGGGCTACCGGAGGATGACGTCTTCAGCTTATCGGTTTTATGAATACCCCCGGTTTTGTTTATCGAAATTAACTATTTTACTTATTGGAAAACAAAATATAACTTCCCCCTCAATCTATCGGTCTGAAGAAAACGGCATGCGAACATGAGTGATGTCCGCGTGATCGTCAACAACACAAAAAAGGTGAATTGATGAAGAATGTATTTGCGACGCGCTGGGGAATCATCTGTGTCGGTTCCTTTATCGGCGTTATGGCCGCTTTGCTCCAGTACTGGGGAAACCCCGGGAACATGGGCATCTGCGTGGCCTGCTTTGTCCGGGATATCACCGGCACGCTGGGGATTCACCGCGCCGGGGTGGTGCAGTACCCGCGGCCGGAGATTATCGGATTCGTGACCGGGTCTCTGATCGCGGCCCTGATCTTCAGGGAATTCCGGCCCCGGGGCGGGTCCGCGCCCATTATCCGGTTTGTTCTGGGCGCTTTTGCCATGATCGGCGCGCTGGTTTTTCTGGGCTGTCCCTGGCGGGCCATGCTGCGCCTGGCCGGTGGAGACTGGAACGCCGTGCCCGGCTTGCTCGGTCTGGTGGCCGGCATCTGGATCGGTACCCGTTTTCTGAAGGCCGGCTATAACCTCGGCCGTACGACCAGGTTTTCTCCGGTTGCGGGCTGGATATTGCCGGTTATGGCCGTGGGGCTTTTTCTGCTGCTGCTGATCTATCCCCGGGTGGAAGGCCAGGCGCAAAGCGGTGTGCTTTTCTACAGTTTAAAAGGACCCGGGGCCATGAGCGCGCCGGTCTTTGTTTCGCTGGCAGTCGGCCTGGCTATCGGTTTTTTCGCCCAGCGCAGCCGTTTCTGCACCATGGGTGCTTTCCGTGATCTGATCCTGTTTAAACAGACGCATCTGTTTTCGGGAATCGTGGCACTGATTATTTTCGCTCTGATCACAAATCTGATCGCCGGTCAGTTTCATCCCGGATTCGAAGGGCAGCCGGTGGCTCACACCATGCATGCCTGGAACGCGCTGGGTATGGCCCTGGCCGGGCTGGCCTTTGCCCTGGCCGGCGGCTGTCCCGGGCGGCAGTTGTTTTTGTCCGGGGAAGGGGACACGGATGCGGGCATCTTTGTTATCGGCATGGTGGCCGGGGCCGCCTTTTCCCATAATTTCGGCCTGGCCAGTTCACCGGCCGGCATCGGCCCTCATGGCCTGGCCGCGGTGGTGATGGGCCTGGTGGTGTGCGTGATTATCGGTTTTACAATGAAGCAGAAATAACAGGGAGAAAACGATGACAACAACAGTAGACGCCCGCGGCCTCTCCTGTCCGCAGCCGGTGTTGATGACCGTGGACGCCATAAAAAAGACCAGTGACAAAGAAATCCTGGTGCTGGTGGATACGGAAGCGTCAAAGGAGAATGTCTCCCGCGCCGCCGCGAGCCAGGGATGGAACGTAACCGGCATCACCGCCGACGGAGATGTTTTCCGGCTTGAGATTCATAAGGGGTAAGCGGTGGGTTTTCTGGGCTTTCTCAGGAAAAAAGACGCCACTCCGGTCAATGAAATCAGGGACCGCGGTATTCTGGTGTTTGAAAATACCAGCGAGGTTATCCGGGCGGAAAAGAGCCTGAAGAAGAACGGCTGGAAAATCCGGGTCATGGGCCCGCCGCCGGAGATCCGCACCGGTTGTGACCTGGTGATCGAGTTCCCCCTGATCGAGGAGCTGGAAATCCTGCGGGTCCTGGCAACGGAACATCTTGCGCCGCTGAAGGTCGTGCCGGTATCCGGGCCGCTGCTGGAACCGGTCGATATCTTTTTTACCAGAGATTACGGGCGATACCTGATGGTCCGGGCCGCCAACATGAAAATCACGGTGGACAGGGAATCCCGGACGATAGTAAACATTTCCGGCGGCGGGTGTCCGGACGTGCCTTACCTGGCCGCCGAAATGGTGGGAAAGCGTCTGGACGCGGCGCCTTCCCCCCGCGATATCGGTCATACCCTTTGCGGCTACGCCCTGCAACTGGCTTACGAGGAGATAAGACGACGATGTTCGCGGTAGTCGGCACGGTTCCACAAAAGGATTTTCCCATGGTCTGCGGGCCGGTATCTCTTTCCGGTTCGACGCTGCGGGTTAATAACCATGAGGTTGACGTTAACCGGGGAACTCCGGCGTTGCTGGCCGCGGCCTTGAAAATCTGCGAGTTTTTCGAAACCCCGCTGCCGTTCGCTTATCTGGTGGGCGATATCGGCACCGGGTCCGGCAGTCGTAAGCTTTACGCCCACCTGGAAACGGACCTGCCCTTGCGGCGGTTTGACGGTCTGGCCTTTCACTATATTCAGCCGGATGTCGACTGGCACAACCGGATTCTTTTTGCCGTGGAGAAAATGGCGGCCCGGCCGGTGCTGATCGCCGACGCCGGGTTTATGTACGCCGCCAAGATGAGCGGGCAGGCGGCTTCCTATGATCTTTTCACGCCGGATATCGGCGAACTGGCCTTTCTGGCCGATGAATCCGCTCCGCATCCTTTTTATACCCGGGGATTCATATTTCATGAATCAAACCGCGTGCCGGATTTGATCGCCAGGGCTTATCGCCACGGCAATGCCGCCCGCTATCTGCTGGTCAAGGGCGAGAATGATGTCCTGGCGGATGCCGGCGGCATCAGGGAAACCATTTCAGAGCCCATGGTGCCCGCCCTGGAGCCGATCGGCGGTACCGGCGATATCCTGACCGGTCTGGCGGCGGCCTTGACCGGCATGGGGCATGAGATACCGGAGGCCTGTTGCCGGGCCGCGAAAATCAGCCGCCTGGCCGGTGAGCTGGCCCGGCCCGATCCAGGTACCCGGGTCATGGACATAATCGCGCGCATTCCCGAAAGCGCCGCCTTGTTGTTTCACGAGAAATAAAAAATCGTTGTTAACAGATTGTCAATTCTGATTTGAAAGGAGTAGTGTAATGTTGTCACGCGGGCTGTTTGTTCTGATTGGAATTCTTTTTTTGCCTTTTCCGGCCCTGTCCGTGGAGGTTTACAAGAAGGGCGATGTCTCTCTGGATGTCGGTTTCTGGGGTCAGGCCTGGTATCAGTACGTGGACGATTATGACCGGGATGGAGATGGCGAATGGGATGACAAAGTTCATGATTTCATGATACGGCGGGCTTATCTCAGCTTCGGCGGCGCCTTGACTCAGCGGCTGAGTTTTTTCCTGCACTACTCGGGGGATCGCATCGGCCAGGAGGGACTGGATGATTCCAGTCATGGGCTTGGCAGCGGAATGGCCCTGCGGGACGGCTGGGTCAATTGTAAATTGATCGGAAACGACCTGATGGCTCAGATAGGCCGGATGTACGTGCCGTTCACCCGCGATTACGGCACCACTTCCACCAAAGCGTTGTTGACGAGTGATTTGAACTGGGGGCAGGGCGGAATCCGCAGCGGTACTTTTTATCCCAATAACGTCGGCCGGGATGACGGCGTTACCTTCTGGGGGAATGTCTTTGAAGACAGACTGCAATACCGGCTGATGGTGGGTGAAGGCGTGGAAGACAGCGATATCAATGATGACGACAGCCTCCGGTTCGCCGGCCGCGTGAGCCTGAACCTTTTTGACCCGGAAACTTCCTGGTTCAATGCCGGCACCTATCTGGGGAAGAAGAAAGTTCTGGCCGTCGGCGCCGGGTTCGATCACCAGCGCGATTTAACGCTGGACGGCAGGGAAAGAAATTATGAAGCCTATACGGCTGATGTGCATCTGGATCTGCCGCTGGATACCTGCGCCGTTACCGCGGAACTGTCCTATCTCTGGATTGAAAACGTCACCAACAGCGTTACCTGGTCCGACCTGAAAACCGGTTCGGATGGGGATATGTTCAGCGCCAAGGCCGGTGTTCTGCTGGCAAATGCTCTCCAACCCTTCGCGCATTATGATTTGATCATGCCGGAAGCGTCGGGCACGGACGATACCGTGGTTTACGGGGTGGGATGCAACTATTATATCAAGGGCCCGGCCAACAAACTGACGCTGGAATGGTCTATGGTTGATCATAACAGCCAGACCGTCGATGTAATCACTTGCCAGGTCGCCTTTGGATTGTAAGCTGATGATGTTTATCCGAACGTATAAATAGGAGCAGCGGGGATAATGAATCCTTCTCGGGATTTTAAGATCGATCCGGATATGACTGTGCTGGATGTCGTCAGCAGATATCGCGGCACGGAAGCGGTTTTCAAAAGATATGACGCCGTTGCCGGCGAATGCATCTGCTGTAACGCCCTGTTCGAATCATTAAAGACGGTTGCTGATAAATACGACTTAAACCTGCAGAAAATGATCGAAGATCTGGAGCATGAGATCGCGGACTAGGAACTTATTTTCCGGACCGTTGATTGTTTATCATGGCTACGAGTTCGGTCTTGATTTTTTTGAATTCATATCGGATCACGAGTCGCATTTCATCCAGCAGCATCTGGCGGAATACCCCGGGGTTGAATTCCGGCTCGACCTGTGTTTCCGTATCCGTAGAAGATATCTTCACTTCCGAAGGTATTTTTACTTCCGGAGGGATTATTTTTGGAGGCGTTTTTACCACGGGCGGGATTTTTCCCGGGGCCGGGTTCTTGCCGGGTTCTTCTCCTGTCCGCGAAGCGGCCAGTTTTTTCTTCAGGGCATGAAATTTTTCCATCTGTTTCCGCAGTATGACTTTACGTTCACCCTCGGAAAGTCCCATCGCAAAAACGATGAGTTCCAAATCGACGAAGAGTCCCCGTAAAAGATTGGCGGACTCGGGATGGGATTTGCCTTTACGTTTCGCTATGTATTTACCGACAGCTTCCATCAGCTGCAGAAACTTGAGGACGGTCTTGTCTTTTTGATAATACTGCTTCAGCTGATTCAGTTCTTCGTCCAGCATGGTCAAAATTTGATCGGAAATCTCCCAGTCAAGGGACCAGATAATTGTTTTAAGCGTGCGCAGAGGAGAAGTGAGGGAGGTATGAGCCACGGGTTTCGCGGAGACTTCAGGATTCTCAATCCACTCAAAAAGCGCATCCGGCGATTCGTTTATTCCGGATGCAGGCTGTGTTTCATTCGGTTTGGTCAAGAGGAATTCTCCCTGGAAAGACCTCCCGGCGGGCGTTATGATTTGATTGCCAGCGCCTTCTTAATTTTATCAATGGCTTCGACCACGTTCAGCCGAAGCAATCCTAAAGACATGTTGTTGCCGAAAATCGTGACGAGCAGAAAATTATCACCGATCTGGCTGAAGTGAATATTTTCCTTCCGGCCTTTATGGAACAGCGTGGGAAATTCATCTTCGCCAACGATGGCTGCCATGGCTTTAACAGCCGCAAAGTTTCCCGCCGCCAGAGCCGCCAGCGCGTGCACATCGAAACTATTGCTGCCATGGTTACAGCGGGCTATGATATGACCGGACATGTCGATCAGCAGCACAAAATGGATATCATCGTTCTTCAGGTCATTCTGCAGGATGCGGTCAATCCGGTCCAACTGTTCCTGATGAAATGCAATAATAGGCATACACTATCCCTTGTCGCATATAACCGCGCCCCAACGCCGAGGCGAAGCGCGTTGTTAAAACCGCAACGACGAAATTTTATAGATTCAATTTGATTTAAACATGTTATCCAGATTGAAGGTACGCTGTCAACCGAAAAGAACATGGGGACGTCCTTAACTTCTTAACTTATTCCCATCCATAAACGGCTTTCTCCCACAATCTCGCCGTCAGACTGCGCGGTTTTTTGCGCTTTGAATCGTTAAATACGGCTGTGAATAAATATGGCTTTGACCGGTCGCAAATCATCAAAGAGTTGGCGCATGAAATCGCGGAGGCTTACAGGGCGGCTGACGCCGACAAGACCGATTAATATCTACTCTGCCTGTTCGACCTTACTGCCGGCGTTATTCCAACTCAGACAAAGATCCAGAAGCTCGGTAGCAAACTGTCGGGCTTCATCTTTATCTTTTTCATCAGGATGACTGGGATAGGTTCGGAGTATTTTATGAAACCCGCGGCATTTAAACCTTCCCAGGCAGGTTTCCTGAAGTTTTTCTTCCATGTTGTCCAGACGGGCGT
>CAYSMV010000231.1:0-4663 GCA_964432245.1 uncultured Desulfobacterales bacterium | reverse complement strand
CCCGTTGTTTTCCCCCCCCCCCAAAGGGCCGGCGGCGGCGGAGGCGCCCGTTTGTCCCCCTCCCCCCTGCCGGTCTCTGGTGGAGGGGCAAATGGTGTTAAAAATTTTATAATGGGGGCGGTTGGCGCCGGCCCAGGCCGAAATCTCTTCAAACAGGGGTACACTTTGCGTTGTCTGGGCGACAATAATGGCTTTTTCAAAAACCGGCAGGCGTTTAAAGTCATCGATGGTGTTCACGGCGCAGCCTTTATTGTCGGCAAAGCCGAGCAGCCCCATGACTTCGGGATGATCTTTATCGCCGACAATAATGCAGGCATAACCCTGTCCGGCAAATCTGCTGATAATGGTCTGGACCTTGATAACACGGGGGCAGGTCGCGTCGATAACCGTGTAGCCGGCGCCTTCAAGCGCCTTGATTTTTTCAGGCGGCACGCCGTGCGCCCGGATCAGAACAATGCCAGTCCCCCTGTCCGGAATGGATTCCATGACGGAAATGCGTTTTTCAGCCAGGAGGGAAAGCACTTGCGGGTTGTGAATAAGCGGGCCGAATGTCTGGATGGGGCCGTTGTATTTGCTGGCCGCGTCCAAGACCATGTCGACCGCCCGGCGAACCCCCATGCAAAAACCGGATGTTTTTGCGATAGAAACCTTCATCGGTTCAGGGCGCAGGTGATCGGTTAATTGTCTTCTTTCAGGTATATTTTGTGGTCGACCAGGGAGAGAGAGTGAATACGGGCTTTCAAGAATTTCTGTTCCCCGAAGATGCTGATCAGTTTTATCCCGTCTTCATCCGGCTCGACCAGATCAACCGATTCCATAACGAGTTCGTCTTTGTCGTCTTTTTTTATATAGGCGTTTGCTTCACACATAATAGTTACTCCTTTTGGTCAATACCTTTTAAATGATTTTCGACCATGGCGTCAAGCAGGTGGGGCAACGGGTCATGGTTTGCGCCCACAATTTCCATGTTTTCCTGGGAAAGGGGGATCAACAGCTTTCTGGCCCGGCACCCGGCCACGGCTTCGGCGATGGCCGGAGAAACCTCGCCCATCAGCGCGTGAGCCATGATAATGCCGGTCGGACCGATGATAATATCCGCTTCATGAACGGTTCTGGCGATGGCGTTTTCACCGGAAGCGCCCCGGTTGGCCTTGGCTTTAAGCATTTGGGCCGTGGCTATGGCGTTGGTGCCCAGGGCGATAATTTCAACGGTTTCGCCGAAAGCGGATTTTAAGCGCTTGATAATGGCGGCGCCGATGCCGCCGCCCTGGCCGTCAATAACACAGATTTTTTTCATATAACCTACTGTAGCTTACCATCCATTAGAGATCAAATAAAAAATCAGCGCTGCTAAGCGCACTGGGTCATAAATTTGGTGACGTATTTAACTTTAATCGTCATCGTCCGGCCACCCGATCAAGTCGGACGGTAAACTGGACCGGACGATCCAGATACGATTGACCGTTATAAGGGATAAAGCCGTTTTCCTCTGGATCACCCGGTTAAACCGGGTGATGACGATCGTAAAACCGGCCAAACCATAAATTCATTGAACTACAAGGCGGATCATATCATGGGCCGGATGGATTTTAATGCCGTTCCGGAAGGACCTTTCAAGAAAAGGAAAAGCCCGCCAATTATAATTTTAGCGGACTCAACAAACGATGGTGGAGCTGAGGGGGATCGAACCCCTGACCTCATGACTGCCAGTCATGCGCTCTCCCAGCTGAGCTACAGCCCCACATAAAAAAATTCTTTTAACAAAGAGATCGGTTACAGTCAATCATTATCCATTATATTGAATTAATTTTTTTATGCTGGGTCACTATATGTTGTTATTTTATAAAAACTGACAACAATATATATTGCTTTTAATATAAATTAACGATAATTTATGTTTTCTAATAATAAATTTTAAACTTTTTTCTTGACATGCCGATAATTTTGTATAATTAATGCTAACTAAGCATTAAGAATGATCGGGGGTAATACGCAATGCAATCTCAAGCAACAGGTAACAGAGCAGATGAAAAAAAATACAAGTCGTTTGTATAAAATCAGAGAGTCGCTGTTATTAAGCCGATCCGAGCTGGCCAGAAAAGCCGATGTTTCTCCTATCACCATAGCTCGCATTGAAGAAGGAAAGGCCTGTCGCATGGAAACACAGCGGAAAATCCTTCGTGCGCTGGGATTTGATCTTTCCGAAAAACATAAAGTCTTTGATTGAGGAAACGTTTATGCTGTTTGGAAAAAAAGATCACCTGGTGGGACTGGACATCGGATCCAGAGTATTAAAGGCGGCTGAAGTGATGGTAACTTCATCCGGAAGAAAACTGCTCCATTTCGGTTCCATTGAATTGCCGCCGGACGTCATCGTCGAGGAGGGCATTAAATCGCCGGAAACAGTGGCCGACAGCATAAAGGAGCTGCTGTCCCTTTACAATATAAAGGAAGAAAGGGTTGCTGTTTCGATCGGCGGATATTCGGTTATCGTAAAAAAGATCAATGTCACCTCGATGCCCGAGGAACAGCTCCAGGAGGTTATCGCCGCCGAGGCGGAGCAGTATATTCCTTTTGATATTAATAATGTCAACCTGGATTTCCAGATTCTCGGGGATAACGAGCAGAACCCGAGCCAGATGGACGTGCTGCTGGTGGCGGCGAAAAAGGAAACGGTTAATGATTATGTTAATGTTCTGGAAATCGCGGGATTGACACCGGTGATCGTTGACGTGGATGCGTTTGCGCTGCAGAATATTTACGAAGTAAATTATGAAACCGCGGAAAATTGTGTGGCATTGATAGATGTCGGCGCCACCAAAACCTCTTTGAATATCTTAAGGGGGCATAAGTCCGTTTTCATGCGGGACGTGTCTTTTGGTTGCAATCAAATCAATCATCATTTAATCTCACGACTCAACTGTTCGTTTGAGGAGGCGGAAGAGCTCAAGCTGAGCGACAAGCAGGAGAAGATCCCGGCGGAAGATTTAAACAATATTGTCTCTTCGGTTGTCAGTGACTGGATTACGGAAATCCGAAGGGCCATGGATTTCTTTTATTCAACCTATTCCAATGAAGACATAAAGACCATATACCTGAGTGGCGGCGGCGCCAATATAAAGGAGTTCAGGCAGCTGCTGGCTTCTCAGACGGGTTCTAATGTAGAGATCATGGATCCCTTCAGAACCCTTGAGATCAAAGACGATCGGCTGGATACGGCTTATTTGAAACAAATGGCTCCGCAGGCGGCCATTTGCATGGGAACGGCCATAAGAAGGATTGATGATAAATGATTAAAACCAATCTTCTTCCCTATCGCGCGGCACGAAAAAAAGAGAATATCCGAAGACAGATATCCATTTTCGTCCTGTTTTTCATTTTTGTTTCCCTGGCTCTTATGTTTTATCATGTTCATTTGTCGGGCAAGATTTCGACACTGAACAAAATTTTTACCGCCAAGGATACGGAATTAAAAGGATATCAGGAAAAAGTAAAAGAAGTGGATCGGATTAAGGCCCAGCTTGATACTCTGAATAAAAAGCTGGGTGTTATGGCGCAGTTGAACAAGGGCCGAACGGAACCGGTTGATTTGATGAATGCCCTGATAGAATTAACGGTAAAGGGGAGAATGTGGATTACCAGCATCAATCACAGTGCGAGCGGAACCAGCATCAGTGGTATCGCCATAGACAATAAAACCGTGGCGGTTTTTATGTCACGAATTGAAAAAAGCGCTTTTTTTTCAGGTGTTGTCTTGAGCGACGTGGTCCTGGTGGAACAAGGGGGGTTAAAACTGAAAAAATTTAACCTGCACTGCACGAAGAAGGTATAAGACAGGAAACCCAAATGAACAAGAAATTCGAAAATTACAGCGCGAAAATGCAGCCTTTGTTTGATGCGGTTGGACGCCTCACCATGATCCAGCGGCTGATTATTGTGGTGGTTGTTTTTTCGCTTTTGATAGGAGGCTTTTTCTTTTTTTCCTTCAAGCCGAAATATGGAGAAATCAGCACTGTCCAGAAGAAGATCGATAAGGTCGAAAAAGACTTGTCTATTGCTAAAAGAAAAGCGGCTGAGCTGGATCGTTTAAAAGAGGAATGGGCAAAAAAGCAGGAAGAATTTCAGGTTGTGATGGATGCCCTGCCTGACAAGCAGGAGATCCCGACGCTCTTGGGCGATATATCAGCGGCCGGCAGGAATGCCGGGCTGGTCTTCAGCCGGTTTGCGCCCCAGGGAGAGATCCTGCATGATTTTTATGCGGAAATCCCGGTTTCCATAGCTATAAGCGGGACATATGATCGCTTAAAACTTTTTTTCAATAAAGTAGCCGAGATGTCGCGTGTGGTAAACATTAAAAACATCAGCATGAGCAGCGCTAAACCCGGGCAGATCAGTACGCAATGCACGGCCGTTACGTACAGGTTTGTTTCTGTAGAGCCGGCAAAAAAATAACCCTAATAAGGTGAAAAAGAAATAACTATGGGTAAGTTGAACAGGCTATATGGATTTATCGCGGGCTTTTTTTGTATCGGTCTGGTCTGTTTCTTTATGATCGGGTGCGGAGGTAAATCCGACGCTCCGGAAAAGCAGAAACAGACACATGAGGTCGTAAGGCAGAAGATACCGGTTGCCGCACCGCAGCCTGACACCGCGGTGACAACGG
>CAYSMV010000230.1:0-3305 GCA_964432245.1 uncultured Desulfobacterales bacterium | reverse complement strand
GCCACAAACAGCCCGCTTTTACCGCCTTCTTTTCTGACCAGCCGGATATCTGAAATAACCATCTTGCGGTCATAGGATTTACACATATCATAAATTGTAACGGCGGCGATTGAAACCGCGGTGATGGCTTCGATCTCCACCCCCGTCTGCCCCATCGTCCTTACTTCGGAACTGATCTCGATGGAAGAAGATTCCAGGTCCGCCGAAAAATCGACCTGAGCATGGGTGATGTTGATGGGATGGCACATGGGAATCAGATCCGACACGCGTTTAGCCGCCATGATTCCCGCGATTCTGGCGGCCTCCAGAACATTCCCTTTTTTTACATCGCTGGTTCTTATGTTTTCCAGCGTATCACGGTTCATGGTAATCTTTCCGCGGGCCATGGCTACGCGCTGGGTGGGCGCCTTATCCGACACGTCCACCATCCGCACCCGCCCTTTATCGTCAACATGAGTAAATTCAGCCATACGCGCCTCCTTGTCCAACTGTAACATCAAACCGCGACCGGACAATATTATACAAAAACCGTTTTCTGCGCAATACGACGCTTATGTCCTGTAGGTTTCGGCCTTGCGGGTCACGGTGGCCTTGATTTCGTCGATGAGCGAGGCCATCACGGGAATCACGTTTTTCCGGACATCCCCGGCCACGACCAGCAGCATTATATCATCGCCGACGGCCAGCCTGCGGCCGTCGGCGATCTCCACCAGGATTTCGATGATACCGGGCATCTGTTTATGCCGCGCCACGACTTCGGCCAGCTTTTCATGATCCACCGTAACGACCATATAATCCACCGTCCTGCCGTCAACCGAGGCCCCCCGCACCACGCCGTTATGGCACAAGACCATTCCCGCTCCGGCAAAATCCGGATGCCGCTTGACCCTGTTTACCATATCCGCAAGATTCATCATCGGCTCTCGTCCCCGCTCCGGTCACCGGCGATCTCCCGCGCCCGCCGCAGTTCCTCCGGTGTATTAACATTAATAAAAGAAGACAGGTCCGGATCGCCCTGGCGTAAAATTTCCTCACCCAGGCTTTTGACACGGACGTCTTCGAAAATCCTTTTGATGTCATACGTTTTCTGCGTCAGACATTTTTCCATCGCCTGAAGACACGACCTGGAATAGACGGCGCAGAGCGGTTCAAATCCATTGGCCGTCCGCGGCACAACGATATCAACCGTCTTTTCCAGACCGGCCAGCACAATTTCGATTAACTCTTTTTTTAAAAACGGCGTATCGCACCCGCAGGCAAAAATGTACGGGGTCTCCGTAAAAAAAAGCCCGGCGTGTATGCCGGTCATGGAACTCCGGCAGGAGAAAATATCCGTGACGATCCGGACGTCCCACTTAAGATAGTCGGCCGGCGTATTGGTCACCACGATGATATGGTCATCGAATACCGTACGCATCACCTTGTAGACGCGCTCAACGATCGCTTCGCCGTGGATCTTGAAAAACGCCTTGTTGACATAATCAAAACGCCGACTTTCCCCGCCGGCCAGAATAACACCGGTAACCGGCCGGGAATTATGGCCCGCAACCCCCATAATCGCAATGTCCCGTCCTTAAATTGAACAGCCGGAAAAGTAATCGCTCTCCTGATTGCCGCACGTCCGAAGATATTAAAATCAATTATCAATTCTGCTATACCATGCCTCCATGAAGGCACGCAACGCAAAACACCATGTTGAAAACCAACGGATTGCTTTTTTGAGAACAAACGGAAAAATGCTCTAGAAAAATCCCGGCGGCCCTGGAAGCGTAAGCACCGATTCGGTTGCCGTGAACATCTTCTCCTGATGTTATAAATTATCGGGCGCCTTTTCCAGGCTCTGGTGGCGGTATTCGTAAAACAGCGGCTGGCCGGTGGGAATTTCAAGCCGCAGCACTTGTTCACGGGTGAGATGATCGATAAACATGACAATGGACCGCAGGCTGTTGCCATGAGCGGAGACCAGAATATTGCGGCCTTTTTTCAGGTTTCCCAGTATGAACTTTTTAAAAAACGGGATCGTACGGCCGGCCGTGTCTTTCAGGCTTTCCCCGTTGGGCGGCGGCACATCATAGCTTCGGCGCCACAGGAGGGTCTGCTCTTTTCCGTATTTTTTCGCGACCCCGGCCTTATTCTTACCCTGGAGTTCTCCGTAATAACGCTCATTCAAGCGCCAGTCCCGATAGACCGGAATAATGTTCTTCTGCATCGCATCGTCGTAAATAACGGTCCATTTCCCCATCTTGCCGGTTTCATGGGTTACCGTCGGCGTCTTAGCGCTCCTGTTGACGGACATGGCGATCAGCGCCGTTTCTAAAGCGCGCACCTGCATGGATGTGTAAATAAGATCGAATTTAATATCGGCGATCTTTTTCCCGGCCCTTAATGCTTCGCTGATTCCGTCTCTGGAAAGCGGGACGTCCACCCAGCCGGTAAACACATTCTTCCTGTTCCAGAAAGATTCCCCGTGCCGTAATAAAATCAATTTTGCCATTTCCCCGGATCTTTTCATTCAAGCGATACGGATTTCCGGGTTCAGATAAACCGACTGAACCGCTTCGATGATCTCCACCCCTTCTTCAAAGGATCTCTGAAAAGCCTTGCGCCCGAGGATCAGTCCGCTGCCGCCGGCGCGTTTATTGACAACAGCCGTGCGCACGGCCTGAGCCATGTCATTCTCTCCCGAAGCGCCGCCGGAATTGATTAAGGGGATTTTACCCGCGTAGTTATTCATCAGCTGATAACGGGTCAGATCAATGGGGTGGTCCGAAGCCAGGTCGGTATAAATTCGCTCGTCGTACTTCCCGAATTTATTTCCCCCGCTGTTCAAGGCTTTATAGCCGCCGTTGTTCTCCGGCAGTTTCTGCTTGATGATATCGGCTTCGATGGTTACCCCCAGATGATTTGCCTGCCCCGTTAAATCGGCGGACACATGATAATCCTTGTCTTTCTTGAAATCACTATTCCTCAGATAGCACCAGAGCACGGTGAACAAGCCCCGGCCATGCGCGCAGGCGAACATCCTGCTGACCTCGACGATCTGGCGGTTCGATTCCGGCGAACCGAAATAAATGGTCGCGCCCACTCCGGCGGCTCCCATTTCATAAGCCTGTTCGACACCGCCGAACATGATCTGGTCATAGGTATTGGGCGAGGAGAGCAGCTGATTGTGATTCAGCTTGACGATAAAAGGAATTTTGTGGGCATACCGCCGCGCGACCAGCCCCAGTGCGCCGAGCGTCGAGACGACGCCGTTACAACCCGCGGCCATTGCCAGCCTGACGATGCTTTCGGCATCAAAATAA